>DASQJS010000115.1:0-21669 GCA_035630995.1 Steroidobacteraceae bacterium
CCCGCGGTACGCAATGAAATCCGCCGCTGGCGGCAGGAAAATTCCACGATGACGCAGGCGGAACTTGCGCGCCTCTGCGGCGTCACACGGCAGACGATCATAGCGCTCGAAGCGGAAAAATATTCGCCGTCGCTCGAGCTCGCATTCCGGCTCGCGCGCGCGCTCGGCCGCAACCTCGAAGAGGTTTTCAGGTTCGAAGAAAAATAAATCCCGACGCGCGAACTGCTTCACGTTCAATTGGCTTGAGTTTTGCGTCTTGAATGATCGCGTTGGTCCGCTATATTCGGACTCAATGTTAAGTGACACGTTATCCATCGTTTCCTGGCGTTCGCGCCCGCGCAGTTTCGTCGCGCTCATGTCGCTGTACGAGAGCAACTACCTGCGGCTCGCGCAACTCGCCGGCAATCTCGCGGCATTGGCCGACATGCGCGTGTCGCGCGTGCCTGAAGACTGTGATTTGCGTCTCACGGTCTGTGAGCGTTCGCCGTATACCACGAGCTTCGCTCTCACCTACCTGTTTGACCCCGAAGGCCTGACCACCTACCCGGACATGCGCGTCCGCGTCTATCACGACGCCCGCCTTGTGGAGGCCCAGGAATGGGCATCGCAACACGAGCACGAGGCCCTGCGCCGCCTGCGGGGCGTGGCGGAGCGTGAACTGGATCAGCGTTGGGCGCGGAATACGATGTTAAATAAGTGGCTGGAGTACTGCATCGATCGTGGCCACGGGTTTCGCACGTAACTGACGTCGAGGCCCCCGCGCAGGGGTTTATGAAAGCGCTGAAGACTTTCGGTTTTCTCGGCGGCACCAATGCCGCGGAACCGCCGCCCGAAGACGGGCGTGTCGTCGAGCTGTTCCGCAGCCGCGCAGAGTTGCGCAAGCAGCACGAGGAGCTGGGCGCCGAGATGCAGCGCCTGCGCGATCGCCTCAAGCAGCAGGAGGCGGCCACCGGCCGCGTGCAGGAATTGCTCGAGTCGCTGGAAAAGCGGCTCGAAGCGGCCGACACCGGCCTATCTTCACTGGTTTTCTATCACCTGCGCGCCCTGTGGGGCGACGGGCGCGAAATCATCGGCTTGCTCGTGCAGGACCTCGTCGCCAAGCAGGAAGAACGCGAACGCAAGGCGTGGGCGCTGGAGGGAAATCGAAAGACGTTCCAGAGTCGCCAGGCCGCCGAACAGCAGTTGCGCCAGGCGGAGTCGCTCATGGTCGCGGCGCGCCAGCAACTGGTGGCGTTCGATGCGCGACTCGCCAAACTCGACAAGTGGTGGCATCGCTGGCAGCGGCCCACGGTCGTCGCGCAGCGGCCAGCACTGCAGGCGGCGGTGGAAGCAGCGGAGGCCAGCCTGGTGGGAGCGCGAGCGCGCTGCGAACAGTTGGAGAAGGCGGGCGCCGGCGAGTTTCCGGGCATTTCCGTCGAGGCGAAGCGCGCGATCAATCTCGCCGCGATCGCCTGCGCCGAAGTGCTGTGCCTGCGGCTGGCGCGTACCTCGCTGGTGTCGTCGGCGCGGGCCGCCATGGCGCGTCGCGAGTCGCTTGAATACTACGGCGACCTCGCCGCCTGCGTGTCCATCATGAGTGACATCGTCAAGGCACGAAACCTGCTCAAGCAGCGCGCCGGCATCACCCAGGAAGTGCAGCAGCGCAGCGATCGGTTGCGTTCGACGGCGACCTACCTCGGTGAATTCGAAACCGTGCCGATTCCGGAATCCTGTGGTGTATCCGAAGGCGACGTGCTGGCGCATGGCTCACAGGGCGTGAGTTCCGCCAAACTACCCAACGTGGTGGCCGAAGACACCTGGGACCTCTTCAAAGTCCTGCTTCGCTGATTCCTGCCGGTGAGGGCGGCGCGTCGACCACGCGCGTGCGGCGCATGAATCGCCTGACCCGTTCGGCGCCATTGTCGATCCACACGTAGAACGCAGGCACCACGAACAGCGACATCACGGCGCCCGCCAGCAAGCCTCCCATGATGGACCGCGCCATCGGCGCATAAGACGGACCACCACCACCCACGGCGAGCGATGCATCGCCCGCCGCGAGTGGCAGCAGTCCAAGGGAGGCTGTCAGCGTGGTCATGAGAATGGGTCGGAGCCGGTCGCGGCCCGCCTGCACGATGGCGGTCATGCGTTCCATGCCGGTCGAGCGCAGTTCGTTGATGTGCGCCACCAGCACGATGCCGATGTTCACGACTACGCCTATCAATATCTGCACGCCGATGAAGGCCATGAGCGTGATGGTGGTGCGCGTCACGAACAGCAGCCAGATCACGCCGATGATGGCCATGAAGATAGAGGTGATGATGGACATCGGATACACGGTGCTTTCGAATACCGCGGCCATCACCAGGTAGATCATTGCGATCGCGAGCAGCAGGTTGAACAGCATGGTCTGCGAATTTTCGTCCTGCTGATCGAATCCCTTGCCGAGCTTCCACGTGTATCCCGGCGGCAGCTGGTAGTTCTTCATGAGCGCTTCGACTTCCTTGCCCACGGCATCGAGCGTCGATTCTTTCTTCACATTGCCGGTGATGGCGACCGAGGTGAGGCGGTCCACACGTTCGATTGCTCGCGGCCCCCTGGCGATGCGGAAATCCGCGACCGCCGACAGCGGCACGCGCGTGCCCGTCGGCAGGTAGATGGGAAATTCCGCCAGGTTGTCGACGGTCTGGCGGTCGGATTCGCGGAACGCCAGGCGCAGCGTGAGTTCGCGTTCGGTACCGCGGAACTCGCGCAAGCGGTCACCGCGCATGCCGGCGGCGACGGCCTGCGCGACGTCGGAAGAGGTGAGCCCGAGCGCGGCCGCACGCTGCCGGTTGACGATGATCTGCACTTCCTCGTCGCCTTCGCGCGCTTCGGAACGCACGGCTTCGAGGCCCTTCACGCTCGACATGACGCGTGCCACTTCATCGCCGAGTTCCGCGAGTTTTTCCGTGGACTCGCCCGTGAGCTGCACGCTGAAGCGCTGACCGCCCATGGAATTCTCGTCATCCCACTTGAAGCTCGGTTTGCCGATGATGATTTCCGGCAGCCCTGCCTGTGCTTTCTCGATGAGTTCCTGTGACTTGGGCCCGCCCTCGTCGCGAGGCTTGAGCACGAGGATGGAGAAAGCGCTCGACTGGTCGTAGACCGAGTAGACACTCTTTATGCCGAGCTCTTCGCGGCGCTTCTCATCGAAATGACGCTCGATGGTTTCCACCGCTGCTTCCACGCGATCGATCGGATGTGAGCCCTTGATGTTGTAGCCGAGGAACACCTGGCCGCCGCCATCCTGCGCACCCGGATCGAACTTGATGAATTTTCCCGGGAAGATATTCGACAGCACGATGAGGCCAACGGTGAGAGCAAGAACGGCAAACAATCCGAACGCCGTCCAGCCGCGGTGATGAATGCTCCAGTCGAGCGTACGGGTATAGCGATCCTGCAGGCGCGAGATCCAGCTCCTGCTGTCCAGCGGCGGAGGTGCAGGAAAGCGCGAGGTCACCATGGGGATCAGCGTCTGTGCGATGACGAGCGAAGCGACCATGGCCACGCAGATCGGAATTGCCGCGTGAGTAAGCCAGATCGACAGTTGGTTGCTCGAGCCGAACAGAATGGGCAGGAACACCACGACGCAGGTTGCCGTGCCGGCGAGGGTGGCGACCCCCACCTCCTTGACGCCCGCCAGCGTCGCCGCCTGCGGGTGTTCGGGGTCCATCTGTCGATGACGGAACACGCTCTCGGTGACCACCACGGCGTTATCCACCAGCATGCCGATGGCCAGCATCATGCCCATCATCGACATCACGTTGATGGTGAGTCCGACGAAGTACATGACCGCGAGCGTGACCAGCAGTGACAGCGGCACCGAGACGCTGACGATGAGCGTGGTCGGCCAGTGCCGCAGGAACAGGAACAACACCGTGAAGGCGAGGGCGGCGCCAATGAGCCCGGCCTCGGTGAGATCGCTCAACGAACTGCGGATTGCCTCGGCCTGGTTGTCGATGGTGAATACGCGGATGCCCTGCATCTGCGGCAGCGCCTTGTTGTGTTCGATGACTTCGAGCACACGATCGACGACGTCGACCACGTTGGCCTGCGTAGACTTGAAGACGTCGAGCCCCACCGCCGGCCGGCCATCGAGGTGACGCCGGCGCGTGATCTCCGGACTCACCAGCTCCACGCTGGCGACGTCGCCCAGATGCACGTTGCCCTTGATGACCAGGTTGCGGATTTCGTCGAGCGAACGGAATTCGCCGAGCGGCCGCACCGACAGGCGCTCGCCGTTGCCGGTGATCTGTCCGGCCGCCACCGAGAAGTTGCTCTTCTCGAGCAGCAGGACGAGCTGGCGGATGTCCACGGCGTGCGCGGCCAGCCGGCCCGGATCCACCAGGATGCGCACTTCGCGCGCTTCCACACCCGCGAGTTCGACGCGCGCCACACCATCGAGACGCTCGATGGGTTTCTTGAAATAGCGGTCGAGCAGGTCGTACTGCGAAGACAGGTCCTGATCGGCGGAAAAGCGCACCGTCAGCATCGGGGAATCGGCGGTGGAGGCCATCCACATCCACATGCGATCCGCGGTCTTCGGCAAGCTCGAACGTACCGAATCCAGCTTGTTTCGAACCTCGAATCCCGCGGTGTTGATGTCCGTGCCCCAGGCAAAGCGGATTTCAAAGCGCGCGTCCTGGTCACTGGACGTGGAGCGGATTTCCTCGATGCCGGGCAGCGTGGCCAGCGCGTCCTCGATGGGCCGCGTGATCAGTTCCTCGGTCTCCTCGGGTGTCGAGCCGGGATAGGGCACGCCCGCGCCCATGAATGGAAAGCTGACGTCCGGATACTGCTCTAGCGGCAACAGCCGCGCCGACACGATGCCGATCACCGCAACCGCGGCAAACGCCATGAGCGTGGTGACGGGCCGTCGCAGCGCGAAGTCGGTGTGGACCATGGCTTCAGCCCTCGGTCGGCGAGCTGGCCGGCGCCGCAGCCGGCGTAGTTAGAGGCCGCGCGGCCGTCCCACCGGCGGCGGACTTCACGTATGCCTTGCGATCGAGGACGGCGTACAACACCGGGATCACGATGAGCGTGAGGAACGTGGCCACCAGGTTGCCGGCAATCACGGTGATGGCCATGGGGCGGCGGATCTCGGCGCCTTCGCCGATGCCGATGGCCATGGGAATGAGGCCGATGATGGTGCTGACGCTGGTGATGAGGATGGGGCGCAGTCGCGTCTTGCCGGCGAGCTTGATGGCTTCGATCTTCTCGAGCCCGCGTTCACGCGCCTGGTTGATGGCGTCGGTGAGCACGATGGCGTTGTTCACCACGATGCCCGCCAGCATGATGAGGCCGATCAGTGCCACCGAGTTGATGGTGGTGCCGGTGATGTACAGGCCCCACACCGAGCCGATGAGCCCCATGGGAATCGTGAACAGTATGACGAAGGGATGCAGCAGCGATTCGAATTGCGAGGCCATCACGAGATAGACCAGGAACACCGCGAGCGCGAACGCCAGGCCCAGCGACCGGAAACTCTGGGTCATCTCTTCGCTCTGGCCCGACACCGATCCCAGGATGCCGACGGGCAGGGTGGTTTGCGCGAGGATCTCCTGTGCCGTGACCGTCGCCTCGCCAAGATCGCCGCGAACGGGCGCGGCAGAAATCACCGCCACTCGCTCCTGGTTGGCGCGGCGGATTTCGGCAGGTCCCGTGGCCAGGCGCACTTCGGCGACCGCCGAGAGCGGCACCGGGCGATCGGATCCCGGGTTGACCACGAGATTGCGAACTTCCTCGATCGACGCGGCGCGCGTATCGACGCTGCGCACCAGCACGTCGATTTTCTTTTCCTGCAGGCGATAACGCGTCGCGACGTCGCCGCGCACGTTCGACACCACGCGATCGGCGATGTCGCGCACCGCCAGCCCGAGTTGTGAGGCGCGCTCCTGGTCGAACAGGATCTGGATTTCGGGATGGCCGCCTTCGATGCTCGAACGGATGTCCTTGAACGCACCGCTCGCTTCCATGCGCGCGCGTACGGCGCTGGCGGCGAGGCCGAGGCGCTCGAGGTCGTAGCCGGCGAGGATCACCTCGACCGGGGTGGAGAGTGTCAGAAGTGAAGGCCGCGTGAATTCATACTGCGCGCCCGGAATGCTGGCGAGGCGCGTGCGCAGTTCCTGAATCGCGCGTTCCTCACCTTCCTTGTCGATGGGTGCACGCAGCTTCACGTCGAGATTGCCGGTGTTTTCGCCCGAATCGACCGGGTTGGCGTCCAGGCGATTGCCAGTGCCGGCTACCGAATAGGCACTTTCGAGAGAGGGCAGCTTGCCAGCCGCGCTGTGGATGACCTGCACCTGCGCGTCCGTCGTCTCGAGGGGCGATCCCGCGGGCAGGCGCATCTTCACTGTGAACTCGCCCTGGGAGAGCTGCGGAATCAGTTCGGTGCCGAGACGCGGCAGGATGAGTGCGGTGGCCGCGAGGAGGCCGAACGCCGTGAGCAGCACTGCCGCACGGCGCCTCAGCGCCCAGTCGAGCAGCGCCGGGTAGTGGCGGTCGAGTACGTTGTAGCCCTTCTGGGTGACCCAGACGAACGGCGAGAGCAGGACGGCGAACAGCTTGCCGAGCAATCCGAAGAAGATGCGCAACACGCGGACCACGGCGGTGACGAGGAAGCGCAGCGACCAGGTGAACCAGCGCCAGATGCGCCGCAGAAAACTCCTTGTGTCTTCAGGAACGCGGACGATGTATTGGACACGGAAGTTAGTGCCCAGCGCCTGGAGATAGCGGCGCAGGGCGACGAGCGTTTCACGTGGCTCACCGGCATCCGCCGCCAGTTCCTGCTCCTTGTCGCCGAGGCGCGCGCGCCACGCGGTCAGCATGGGCACCAGCGTGATGCCCACCATGAGCGAGATGAGCTGGGCAAACGTGACCGTGAGCGCCTGGTCGCGGAACAACTGCCCGGCGATGCCGCTCACGAACACCATGGGGAAGAACACGGCGACCGACGTCAGTGTCGAGGCGGTCACGGCGGTGGCCACTTCCGCCGTGCCTTCGCGCGCGGCGTCGATGGTGGATAGTCCGGCTTCCTTGCGCCTGGCGATGGCTTCGAGGATGACCACCGAATTGTCGATCAGCATGCCCACCGAGAGCGCTATGCCGCCCAGCGACATCACGTTCAGCGTCAGGTCGAAGGCGTACATCATCACGAAGATGCCGACCACGGTGACCGGGATCACGATGCCGGTGACGATGGTGGCCCACGCGTCGCGCAGGAAGAAATACAGCACGAGGATCGACAGCAGGCCGCCAAGGATCGCGGCGTCCTTCACGTCGCTCACGGCGCTCGCGATGAATTTGGACTGGTCGTACACCGGCACGAGCTTCGTGCCGCTGGGAAGCGTCTTTTCGAGTGCCTCGAGCTTGCCGCGAATGCCCTGGGCGAGTTGAACCGTGTTGGCGTCGCCTTCCTTGTAGATGGCGAGTTCGATGCATTCGGCGCCGTTCAGGCGCGTGATCGCGGTGCGGTCCTTGTAACCGCGCTCCACGCGCGCGACGTCCTTCAGATAGACAGGCTGTCCGTCGACGGTCGCGATGACCGCGTTTGCCATGTCGTCGAGGGTGTCGAATTCGTTGACCGTGCGTACCAGGAAACGCTGCGTGCCCTGTTCCAGCCGGCCGCCGGAGAGGTTGACGTTTTCCGCGCCGATGCGCTTGGCCACCTGTTCGATCGAGAGCCGGAGTTGTGCGAGTCGTTGCTGATCGACATAGATCTGTACCTCGTCTTCGAAGCCACCGCTGACCTTCACGGCCGCGGAACCTTCCACCGATTCGATCTCCGGCTTGATTCGGTCATCGGCAAAGCGCCGCAGGAATTTGAGGCGGTCTTCGTGACTACCCGCACGGTTCCTGGAAGTGGCGGCGGTTTCGTCCACGAGCGCGACGCGCATGACCGGTTCGCTGGACGGATCGAATCGCAGCAGCAAGGGGCGGGTGGCTTCGGTCGGCAGCCACAGCAGGTCGAGGCGTTCGCGCACCTCGATGCCGGCGAAGTCCATGTCCGTGCCCCAGGTGAACTCGATGATCACGTCGGACTGGCCGGATCGCGACACCGACCGCACGGAACGCACATTGCGCACGACGCCGGCCGCTTCCTCGATGGGGCGCGAAATCAGGTTTTCGACTTCCGTGGGCGCGGCGCCCGGCAGCTCGGTGCGAATTGTGAGCGTCGGATAGGAGAGGTCCGGCAGCAGGTTCACCTTGAGGCGCGAGAGGGAAATCACCCCGAGCAGGGTGATCGCCACCGTCGCCATGGCGATGGTGACGCGCCGGCGAATCGCGAAGTCCACGAGACCCACGGCTAACTACCGGCTTTGGCGGTCTGTTCGAGCGATACGACGCGTACCGGATTGCCGTCCTTGAGACCGTTCTGGCCGACGATCACCACCTGCTCGGTGCCAGTGAGCCCTTCGGTCACCTCGACCTTTCCTGCATTGGAGAGCCCGGTCTTGATGGCGCGCTGTTCGGCCTTGCCACTGGCGACCACGAACACATTAGATGCACCGTCGGTATCGAGCAGGGCGATGCGCGGAATCGTCAGTGCTTCGGTGCGGCGTTCGAATACGATGCCGACGCGCGAGAACATGCCAGGCTTGAGATCACCCTTCGGGTCGTTGACCTCGAGCGTGACCTTGAACGTGGCCGTGGCGGCGTCCACCGTGGGCGAGACCAGCTTCACGATGGCGGGGAAGGCGCGACCGGCGAGGGCATCGACGCTGATCGATGCCGCCTGGCCGATTTTCAAACGGGCAAGTTCGCGTTCCGGAACGTACACCGCGGCCTTGAGCGGCGTGGGATCGGTGACGCGAAACACGCTGGTGCCTATGGCGATTTCCTGGCCTAACTTCACGTGCCGCGCCGAAACGATGCCGGCGAACGGCGCGCGAATCTCGCTGTACGACAGGCTCAGCGAAGCCAGGTCGTGGGCGGCCCGCTGATTGTCCAGGTCATACTTGAGGCCTTCGAACGCGCCCGCGGACACCAGGCCTTTCTGGTGGAGTTCGACCTGGCGATTGAAGTCGCGCTCCGCCTTGGCGAGCTCCGCGCGGGTTTGGGCAGCCTGCAGCCGAAGCTGACGGTCATCGAGAACCGCGAGCAGCTGGCCGGATTCAACGTGGTCGCCTTCTTCGACGAGGATGCGGCGGACTTCGCCGCCGACCTTCGCGATGATTTCCGCGTCCGCCTCGGCATCGAGAGTGGCGGTGCCGCTGTACATCGCGAGCATCTCGCCGCGAACCGGTTTGGCGACTTCGACGGGGATGGCGGAGTCGGCAAGCGCCTTGGCTTCCTTCTCCTGGGAGGTCTTGTCGCCGGCGACGCCGTCCTTTGCGCAGGCCGATACCGTCAGTGCCAGCGCGATGACGGCGGCGCGTAAGAGAGCTGTTTGCATGGCCTTCCCCTTTGCCTGCGGTTATGACGGCGCAGACGCCCAATTGGTTGCGAATTGGGCTGAAGTCTAGGGAAGTCTGGTGTTGTAGTCAACTACAACACCAGAGGTGCGGAGGCTTAGCCGGCGGGTTTGGACTCGCTTCGGACCGTTCGTGCGGGTGCGGAATGGAGAGGGCGGGCGCCCGTCACCATGTCAGTCATCACTTCGGCAGCCTGGTCGAGCACCGTATCGGGGAACTTGGCGTCGGCCAGCTCTTCGGCGGTCTTGAGCGCCGGCAGATTCTGCGCGGCTCGGCGGGCGTTTTCCCGCGTGAGCCGTTCGCGGTCGAGGCGCTCACGCTCGTCCTTGCGCTGCTGCAGATTCAGCGACAGCGAGGTCTGTTTGCGCATGACATCGGCGGCCGCGAGATCGGCAACCAGCCAGCGATAGTCCGGATCGCGATCGGCCCGGGTCTTTTCCTCGGTGGCGAGCGCCGCGATGTTCGGCTGCTGCGCCTTGCCTTCGCTGCGGAACGGCACGCCGGGGATGCGATCCCAGGGCAGGGCGCCTTCGAGTGCGCTCTCGCCGAATTCTTCCATGTCGATCTGCGAGGGCAACGTGACATCGGGCTCGACGCCGCGATGTTGCGTGCTTTCGCCGGTGACGCGGTAGAACTTGCCGATGGTGACCGTGAGCTGGCCATTGACCGGGCGCGGCGACCAGCGATCGAGCGGCACGAGGTTTTGCACGGTGCCCTTGCCGAAAGTGCGCTGACCGAGAACCGTACCGCGGTGGTAATCCTGGATGGCGCCCGCGAAAATTTCCGAAGCCGACGCGCTGAAGCGATCGACCAGCACGGCGAGCGGGCCGGCATAGGCGACGCCGGGTTCCGGATCGTCCTGCACTTCGAGTTCACCCGTGGTGACCTTCAGCTGCACCACCGGGCCCCTGTCGATGAACAGGCCGGTGAGGGCGGTGGCTTCGGGTAGATAGCCGCCGCCATTGCCGCGCAGATCGAGCACCAGTCCGTCGATTTTCTCGGCCTTCAGCTCGTTGATGAGACGGCGCACGTCGCGCGTGGTGCTGCGGAAATCCTTTTCGCCGGCGTTCTGCGCCTCGACGTCCTGGTAGAACGCCGGAACATTGATGACGCCGACGCGGATCTGCTTGTCACCGCGCTTGATGGTGCGCAGTTCCTTCTGCGCCGCCTGCGCTTCGAGCGTGACCTTGTTGCGCGTGAATTCGAGGGTTTTCTCCGGAGTGCCGGGCGCGGCGCCCGCCGGCAGGACCTGCAGGCGTACCTGCGTGCCCGCGCGGCCGCGGATGAGCTGCACGACATCGTCGATGCGCCAGCCGAGCACGTCGGTGACCGGGCCTTCCTTGCCCTGGCCGACACCGGTAATGCGGTCTTTGACGGACAGGGAGCCGGCGACAGCGGCAGGACCACCTTCGATGACGTTCATGATGGTGACGTAGTCGTCGATGAGCTGAAGCGACGCGCCTATGCCGTCGTAATTGAGGCTCATCTGGATGCGATATTCCTCTGAGCTGCGCGGTGAGAAATAGCTGGAGTGTGGATCGTAGGCGCGCGCGTAGGAATTCATCAGCGATTCGAATACGTCGTCGGAGCTCACCTGGTCGATGCGCTTGAGCGTGGTTTCGTAGCGCTTCTTCAGCAGTTTGGACGTTTCTTCCCAGTTCTTGCCGGTGAGCAGCAGCGACAGCGCGTCATTCTTCACGCGCTTGCGCCAGAAGTCGTCGAGTTCAGTGGAGCTTGCGGCCCAGGGCGACTTTTCACGGTTGAATTCGAAGGATTCGTTCAGCGTCCAGTTCGGCTCCTTGTCGAGCTGCGAGATGGCGTATTTGATGCGCTCGCGATTGCGCTGCTGGAAACGCGCAAAGATCGCGAAGGCGGGATCAACATCGCCGCTGCGGATCATGTCGTCGAATCGCAGTTTGTATTGCTCGAATTCGACGACGTCCGACGCGAGCAGGCTCGTGTGCTGACTGTCGATGCTTTCGAGGTAGCGGGCGTAGACGATGGCCGAGAGCTTGTCGTCGAGCTTCGACTGGCTGTAGTGCATGCCTTCGAGCATCTGCCCGACCTTGCGCGCCACGGAACGATGTCGCTCGCTCGGCAGCACGGAGCCCGCGGGAAGCTGCGTACCGGCGGGAGCTTGCGCGGAGCCGCTGAGTACCAGGAGGGCGGCCAGCATCGAAGGTGCGAGCCAGCGGGTCGAGCGGGTGATCAATGAATTCATGCTTCGGGGTGTCTCAAGCTTCGGGACGGTCCGTACAATTCAACACTAAGGCCGCGCGGCGGCCTGCTCAAGTGGCATCTCCTCAAACTTAAGGTCCTACATGCGCCCATTGGTCGTTCTGCTTGGAATCGTGATGGGTTCGACAGTCTCGATTGCGGCGGCGCTGCTGATGACGGGGGTCGTTTTTCTGCTATTGCCGGAATACGCGGAGCGCCTGGCTGAAGAGCGAAAACCGCTGCTGACGGCCTGTCTGCTCGCAGTGTTGCTGGCGGCCGCTGCCGCGACGAGTTTCTACGGCGAGTTGCGTGCGCGCTCCTGGCGAATTGCGGCTCACGGAGCGCTGCTCGTGATGTTGGTACTTTCCCTGTGGACTTACTGGCCAAAGAAATGAATCGCACCCGCATGAACACATTCGAGCGCCTTGCCCGACACTTGGTTCCAACTGTGCTCGCCGGACTCGCAATTGGCGCTACCGCAGCCCCGAAATCGAGTCCGATCGACGAGGGCACCTATCGCGCGCATATCGCCAGGCTCGCATCCGATGAGTTCGAGGGGCGCAAACCGGGCACTGAAGCGGAAAAACGCACGCTCCAGTACCTCGAATCCCAGTTTCGCGAGTTAGGGCTGAAACCCGGCAACGGGGCGAGCTTCCTGCAGGAAGTGCCCATGGTCGAGATCACCGCGGCCCCGGATGCCGCGCTGAAGTTCACCACGGGCGCGAACACCGTGGATCTCAAATTCCGCCAGGACATGGTCATCTGGACCAAACGCGAGAAGACCGCCGAGTCGATGGAAGCCAGTCCCATGGTGTTCGTCGGGTACGGGGTCACTGCGCCCGAATCTGGCTGGGACGATTACGCCGGCGTCGACATGCGCGGCAAGACGGCCATCATCCTCGTCAATGACCCGGGATTCGCGACGCAGGACGCTGCCTTGTTCCGCGGTCGGGCTATGACCTACTACGGACGCTGGACTTACAAGTTCGAGGAGGCTGCGCGCCGCGGCGCCACTGGCGCCCTGATCGTCCATCAGACTGATGCTGCCGGTTACGGCTGGGACACCGTCGTGAACAGCTGGTCCACTCCGCAGCTCGACAACGTCACCGCCAATGGCAATGCCGGTCGGGTTGCCATCCAGGGATGGGTCACGGAATCTGCCGCGCAACAATTGTTCGCGGCGAACGGGAAGTCATTTGCCGACGCGGTGAAGCGCGCCAACACTCGCGGCTTCAGAGCCGAGCCGATGCAGAGCACGGCGACCGCATCATTGCGTAACACGATCCGCCGTACGAACTCGCACAACGTGGCGGCGCTGTTGCCCGGAACGAAGCGGCCTGACGAATACCTGGTTTACATGGCGCATTGGGATCACCTGGGGCGTATGCCGGGATGTTCCGGCGACTGCATCTTCAACGGGGCAGTGGACAACGCCACCGGGACCGCAGGGATTCTTGCCATTGCCAAGGCATTCGCCGGCGCGAGGTCGAAACCGGGGCGCTCAATCGTATTCCTCGCGGTCACACTCGAAGAGTCCGGTCTCCTGGGTTCGGCTTATTACGTCGATCATCCGCTGTTTCCACTGGCGCAGACGGTAGCCGCGTTCAACATGGACGCCATGCACTTCGGTGGTCCCACGCGGGACGTTACGGTAGTCAACATCGGCGCATCGCAGCTGGAGAAATACCTGGCCGATGCCGCCAGGGCGCAGGGCAGGGTACTCACGGCCGAGCCAACACCGGAGACGGGCACTTTCTTTCGCTCCGACCATTTCAATTTCGCGAAGCGCGGTGTGCCGGCGCTGTACATCAAGGGCGGTATCGACGATCGCGAGCATGGCGCTGCGTGGCGCCAGAAGTACCTCGCGGATTTCACGGCGCAGAAATACCACAAGGTGGGCGACGAATATTCACCGGGCGCCGACCTGCGCGCCGGCGTCGAAGATCTCTCGCTGCTGTACGCGGTGGGCGCGAAATTGGCGGCGGAGAAGTCGTTTCCGAACTGGAATCAGGACAGCGAGTTTCGCTCGGCTCGCGATCGCAGTCGTGCCGCGGCCGCGAAGTAGCCAGAGGGGATGCCCGTTCGGCCCTGTGCGTGCGGACTCAGCGGCGATCGCGACGCGTACGCCAGGCTTCGCGCGCGGACTTTCCGTTCATGCTGTTGTAGGGATCGCACCCTTGAGGCTCGGAGGACGGAAACAGGAAGTCACCTAACAAGGTGACCTTCATGTCCTGGCTCTTTTTCGGTGCCCGCGTCGGCTCGAGCTCACGCTGGCGTTGCCGCGCACGCTCCTCGGCCTTCAGATCCGCGAGGTAGTAGTCGCTCATGGGTTTCAACCTCCGCGGTCAGTGTCTCCGAATTGCGTCACAATTCCGGAGGTTGACCCCTGAGGGTTCTGGAGAATTCGTGAACGAGTTCACGTTTTCCAGCGCGTCGTTTTACTTATAGCTTGCGAAGAACGAGGCGGAAGATGCGCCACAGGCTCAGGAAGACGAACGGGCCCGCCAGCGCGATCCAGCAGCTCGGTCGGGGCTCGAACAGGCCTTTGAAGTAGTCGACGTAAAGTGCGAACAGGCCGCCATTGGCGTACGGCTTGAGTACGTAGTAGCCGGGCAGATAAATGAGCGCCGGCATCACGAGCAGCCCGAAAAGCAGGGCGAGCCCCAGCGTCATCGCTTCGAATTGGAGTCGCGGTCGCGAGAAGTAATAAGCGTGCGCGCGCACGAACCAGTTGAACAATTTCGGCCAGGCTCCAGTAGCCCCGCCGGCCGGCGGGAAAGCGCGGGCATAATAGCGCATGAGCAAAATCAGGGCGGCAGTCATCGGTGTCGGCTATCTCGGCCGCTTTCATGCGCAGAAGTACGCGGCGCTTCCGGACTGCGAGCTGGTTGCGGTGGTCGACGGGCGCGACGAGGTCCGCAAGGCCGTGGCCGCCGAGGTGGCCACGCAGCCGGTGGCCGACTATCGCGATCTGCTCGGCAAGGTGGATGCGGTCAGCGTAGTCACGCCGACGCCGGCCCACTTCGAAATCACGGAGGCCTTTCTCGCCGCGGGCGCCCACGTGCTCGTGGAAAAGCCGATCACCGAAACTCCCGGGCAGGCCAGAGCGCTGATTGCGACGGCGGCGAAGCACGGCAAGATCCTGCAGGTCGGGCATCTCGAGCGTTTCAATGCCGCGGTCCTGGCAGCCGAGCCTCACATCAGCTCGCCGCGTTTCATGGAGTGCATACGCCTGGCGCCCTACAAGGAGCGTGGCACGGACGTGAACGTGGTGCTCGATCTCATGATCCACGACATCGATCTGGTGCAGTCGCTGGCCGCCAGCGAGATCGTGAGCATCGACGCCATCGGTACGCCGGTGTTCTCCGGCGAAATCGACATCGCCAACGCGCGCATTCGCTTCGCCAACGGTTGCGTGGCCAATGTCACTGCCAGCCGCGTCAGCATGAAGACCGAACGCAAGCTGCGGATCTTTGAAGATGCCGCGTACATTTCGCTCGACCTGCAGCAGAAAATTCTGACACTGCTCCGCAAGCGCGACGGAGTGCCACAGCCCGGACAGTTGCCGATGAGCATCGACGAGGAAAATCTCGACCAGGGCGACGCCCTCAAGAGCGAAATCGAGTCTTTCCTCGACTGCATCCGGAACAACAAGCGTCCGATCGTGTCAGGAGAAGATGGGCTGCGCGCACTCGAGACCGCCATCCGAATCACCGAGCAGGTTCACGCGAATCTCGCCAGAACCCCCGCGGGTTGACCCATGGCGGCTTGAAGGTGCCCGCGGCGCACCTACATATGCCGCATGAACACACCAATCCGACCCTTGAATGACATGCGACGGACGCTGGACATCGATCTCGTCGCTGATTTCACCTGCCCGTGGTCGTGGCTGGGCATGGCGCAATTGACGCGGGCGCTCGGCAACCTGTCGGGTGACATCGAAACCCGCCTGCGCTGGCATCCGTTCCGAATGGCATCGCCAAATGCGAATACGGCTCCGCGCAGCTTTCATGATTACCTGGCCGAGCGGCTGCCCGCTGGCATCAGCCTGCCGTTTGCGGAGAAGAGCCTGGCGGAGGCAGGGCGCGAACTCGGAATCGAGTTTCACTTCGAGAAGCTCGGCGCATTGCCGAGCACCTCCGAGGCCCATCGCCTGGTCCAGCTCGCCGCAAACGAAGGTCGGCATGCGAATGTCGCCGCTGGCATCTTCCGTGCCTTTTTCGAAAGCGGCGCTGACATTGGCGATGTCGCCGTACTCGAAAAAATCGGCGCCGAGGCGGGACTCGATGAGAGAACTCTCAAGACGTTTCGCGAGACGCGCGATGGCGAATCCCTGCTCGCGGGCAGCGAAGAGCGCCTGCGAGGATTTGGCGTGCGCACGGTCCCCAACCTGCTGTTCGGCGGACGGGTGCTGGTGCCAGGCACCGTGAACGTCGCCACCTACGTGCACGCGCTGGACCAGGCGCTGTTTCCATCGAACGACGACCCGGCGAACGAAGGCGAGCAGAAGCAGAAGCCGACGTTGCATTGAGCCAGGTTGAATCGAGCCACGTTGAATCGAGCCACGTTGAATCGAGAATGGGCGCAGGCAGCGTCGTCCTGGCGGTAGTGGCAGCGGCTGCCGTTATGGCGGTACTTGTCTGATGAGCAGCCGTTATGGCGGCTGCATGCAATGCGCGATACCTTTACGGCCGCATGTCACAGGCCGGACTCAAGACTGATCTACGCGCCATCGTTGGCGAGCAGGGAATGCTCGAGGGCGCCGCCGTGCGCGAACGTGCCGGCACGCTCTGGCACGGACGCATCGATGCCGAACTACTGGTGCGGCCGCGAAACACCGGGCAGGTGTCGGCCGTACTCAAGCTTTGCCACGCGCGCGGTCAACCGGTGGTCACCCATGGCGGGCTGACGGGCCTGGTCAACGGTGCCGATGCCGATGCGCGCGACATCATCCTGTCCCTGGAATCGATGAGTGCCATCGAGCGAGTCGATGTTCCTGGACGTACGCTGCGAGCCCAGGCCGGTGCGAAGCTCGGTCAAGTGCAACGTGCGGCGGAAGAGAACGGCATGGTCTTTCCGCTCGATCTCGGTGCTCGTGACAGTGCGACGGTCGGCGGAAACATCTCTACCAACGCCGGCGGACTGCGCGTCCTGCGTTACGGAATGATGCGCAACCTGGTGCTCGGCATCGAAGCCGTCCTGGCCGATGGCACGGTGCTCACGTCGCTCAATCGGATGCTCAAGAACAATGCCGGATACGACCTCAAGCAGCTGTTCATCGGCAGCGAAGGCACCCTGGGGGTCGTCACGCGCGCGGAGTTGCGGCTGGTTTCCCGCACGCGCAGCCAGGAGACGATGCTCGCCTCACTGCCCAGTTTCGACGCCCTGGTCGAATTGTTGGGCCGGCTGGATTCGGGTCTCGGCGGGCAGCTCGCAGCTTTTGAAGCGCTGTGGGGCAACTACTACGACTACAACACCGCGCCACCCGCGCCGAACAACGCTCCACTCATGCGCGGCGCGCCGTTTTACGCCATCGCGGAGACGCTCGGCGGAGACCCCGAGCACGATCGGGCGCGCCTCGAAAGCGTTCTTGCGCAGGCACTCGAAGACGGTCTGCTCTCGGACGTCACCATCGCCAGCTCCGAGACCGAGCGGCGCGCCATCTGGGCGATTCGCGAAGACGTGTGGCAGGTCAAGAACATCGCGCCGCTGCTCACGTTCGACGTGAGCCTGCCCATCGAGAACATGAAGGCGTACACGGAAGAAGTGTGTGGCGCCGTGCAGGCATTCGCGGGTCCGAACCGCGCATTCGTGTTCGGCCACATGGCCGATGGCAACCTGCACCTGGTGATCGCCGCCG
This sequence comes from Steroidobacteraceae bacterium, assembly GCA_035630995.1. Taxonomy (GTDB): domain Bacteria; phylum Pseudomonadota; class Gammaproteobacteria; order Steroidobacterales; family Steroidobacteraceae; genus CADEED01. The sequence goes on from DASQJS010000115.1 coordinate 17,512, forward strand.
GTGATGACGCAGCGACGCGCGCCACCATCGAAGGCATGATTTACCGGCCGCTGGCCGCCATCGGTGGGTCGGTTTCCGCCGAGCACGGTATCGGCCTCGAAAAGCGCGCCTATCTACCCTTGTCGCGCACCGCCGCGGAGATCTCCACCATGCGATTGCTCAAGAACGCGCTCGATCCCAAAGGCATTCTCAACCCGGGCAAGGTATTCGCATGAGCACTCCAGCGCATCTGAAGCGTCCCAGCCGTGAAGTGGTCGTGGCCGCAACCCAGTTCGCGTGTGGCTGGGATGTGGCGGCGAACATTGCCAACGCCGAAAAACTCGTGCGTCAGGCCGCGAAGCAGGGCGCGCAGATCATCCTGATCCAGGAGCTGTTCGAAACACCCTACTTCTGCATCGAGCAGGATTCGCGCCACTTGCGCATCGCCACCAGCGTTGCCGACAACCGTGCCATCAGTCATTTCGCGAAGGTGGCGCGCGAGTTGAACGTGGTGCTGCCCATCAGCTTCTTCGAAAAGGCGAACAATTCGTACTTCAATTCGATTGCCATCATCGATGCCGATGGACGAAACCTCGGCGTCTATCGCAAGGCGCACATTCCGAACGGCCCCGGATACCAGGAAAAGAATTACTTCAGCCCGGGCGACACCGGCTTCAAGGTCTGGGATACGAAATACGCGCGCATCGGTGTGGGCATCTGCTGGGATCAATGGTTTCCCGAGTGCGCGCGCGTCATGGCGCTCATGGGCGCGGAACTGTTGTTTTACCCGACTGCGATCGGAAGTGAGCCTCCTCCCGCGATGCCAGTCAGTTCGCGCGACCACTGGCAGCGCACCCAGCAGGGGCACGCGGCGGCAAACCTGATGCCGGTGATCGTCTCGAATCGCATCGGCACCGAGAGGGCGTTGCAAGATCCCGAAAGCGTCTTCATCCGCTTCTACGGTTCGAGTTTCATCGCCGACTCCACCGGCGCGAAGCTTGCGGAAGCCGACGAAGTGAGCGAGGCGGTGCTGACCGCAAAGTTCGACCTGGCCGCGAACGAAGAGATGCGCAACAACTGGTTCGTATTCCGCGATCGCCGGCCCGAGCTGTACGGTGCGTTGACCACATACGACGGAGGGACCCGTGGGTAACGAAAAGGAGTTGGCCGAAATCGATGCGTTGTTCGCGCAAGCGGACCTGGATCATGATGGGCAGATCAATTTCACCGAGTTCAAGGCGCTGGTGCGCGAACTCGACGGAGATATGACGGAAGCGGAGCTGCGCGTCGGATTCACGGAAACCGATACGAATCAGAACAGCCGCATCAACATCGATGAATTTCGCGCCTGGTGGTTGAGCGCCTGAGCGCACCCGTCACGGCCGGGACCGTGACGGGAATTGGTGGAGGCGGCGGGAATTGAACCCGCGTCCGCAAGCGTTAGACGTAAGACTCTACGTACGTAGCTGCTTCATTATTTTCTCGCTTCGCGCTACCCGAAGAGCAGGGAAAACGCTCGGCCAGCGACTGTGACTCTTAACGATTCCGCCAGTAGCACACGGAAACGCGATCCTATGAACGCTACCCCAGGTCCAGCGGCATAGGCACCAACTGGTCTGAGGGCAACCGCGATTAGGCGGCTAGTGCGTAGTTGTCGTCGTTGGCAACTATGAAGTGCACAGTGTTTAACGAGGGCCATGCGCCTCGGTACGCCTCTTACGGTTCACTACCCACGTCGAAACCGGTCGCCCCCGTAAAGGTGAAGGCAGCATACATGGGGGAACCGGGCGCGTCTGCAAGGCAGGCAGCATTGCTCAACAAATGGGCGTTATTCGTCAGTTTGTGGCGGAGGCGGCAGCTGCGGCCGGCTGCACGCTGCCGATGTACTGCCAGAGGAATCGCTCGAGTTCGGTCAGCGTGCGAATTCGCGAGTTTGAGCTCGTCTTCATCCAGTGGTCTTCGCCCGTCAATTCGATGAGCTCTACCGGCTTGCTCGCCTTGCGTAGCGCCGACGCCATGAGGCGGGATTGATCGATGGGGACCACGGTGTCATTCGTTCCATGAAGCAGCAGTATCGGTGCGCGCACGGTCGCGGCAGCGCGCGCCGGCGATTTCGCGATGACGTCCGGATCGAATGGCGATCCGATGTGTTCGCGCCAGTATGCAAACGAGTCCGAATCGCGGCCATCGTCGCGGTTAATGGCGCCGAGCATGACTGGCAAGTCGGACACGCCGCCGATGCTTGCCGCGCAGGCGTACAGGTCGGGAGTGAATGCGGCACCGGCAAGCGCCGCGTAGCCGCCATAACTCCAGCCGACGATGCAAACGCGCTTGGGGTCGACGATGCCCTGCGTGATCAGCGCCTTGACCCCGTCGGTGACATCGTCCTGCATGCGCAGGCCCCACTGTTGCCGGCCGGCATCGGCATGAGCGCGCCCACGCCCGGTTGAGCCGCGGAACTGTGGTTGCAGCACGGCATAGCCGCGCGATGCCAGGAATTGCGCCAGCCAGTCGAAGCCGGTCTCGTCGCGGGCTTCGGGGCCACCGTGCGGCATCACCACCAGCGGCAGACCCTTTTCCACGGCGCCGGAGGGCAAGGTGAGATAGCCGGTCAGTGAGTACTTATCGCGCGCCTCGTAGTTGAAGTCGCGTACGGTGCCGAGTTTCACACCACTGAGTAGTGGATAGGCCTCATTGAGGATGTCGGCTTTCTTCGCGGCGTAGTCGACCAGGTAGTGGATCGGGGGATGAGTTTCGTCTTCGACGAGTACCACAACCTTCTGGTTGTCCGCGGACCGACTCACAAACGTGATCCAGCGCGCGCCAAAACTCTTGTGCAGCGCCTTGGAGCGCCGCTCGGCATCGGGATCTAACCACCGGACCGTCTGTTGTTGCCCGCCGAGTGACACGGCGAGCACCTTGCCGTCCACGCTGTCGCGTACCGTGCCTTCTATCTCCAGCGCCGGATCGTCGAACACGGATTTCATCGCAGTGCCATCGAGCGGGATGGACCAGAACTTGTTCTTGCCGTCATCGCAAGTGGAGCCTAGCGCGAGCACGGCGGCGCCATCCGCGCTGAACCCTCTGAGGTCGAGCTCGCCGCATTCCTTGGAGCGATACAGACTGCGCCAGCTAATGCCCGCTTTCACGAGGATGGACTGCTCGCGCTGCTGGGGATTGAAGTCGCTGCGCACTATCTTCGTACCCGAATGGTCCACGAGGTATTCACGCGTGAACGACGACCCCGAGGCGATTAATTTTGACTTGCCGTTCTTGACGTCAACTTCGTAGGCGTTGTGAATCCAGCCGGAGTCCTTGCGCCCGCCCGACAGCCGGCTGCCGGTTTCCTGTTTGTAGTTCGTCGCTGAAAAATCGAGCGTCGACATGTAAATCTTTCCCGGCGTCGCCGTGCGCGCGCGCAGCAGGCTCGCGCCGGAGACGAGATCCCGATTGCCGTCCTGCATCAACATCACGCGATCGCTTCCGCCGGCCACGTCGATCGCAGACCAGCGCTGCATTTCGAATTTCTGCTTCGGCATTCCCGGATCTTTTTGCGTCTCGCTCTTGCTGATGAGCACGCTTTCATCGTTTGCCCAGGCCAGGCGCCAGAGTTTCACGCCGTCAGGAGCCGTGACAGTGCGCAGGTCTTTGCCGGTAGTCAGGTCGATGATTATGAGGCGCGAGATGTTGCCGTTTTCCTCCAGCCACGCGAGACGCGTGCCGGCCGGATTGACGTCGACGTCGATGACTGCCGGCTTTCGTCCGAAGGCGTCGACAGGAGGGGGTGCTGCGTGGATCGCGGTAGCGAACGACAGCGTGAGCAGTGCGGGCACCAGGATCTTCGTCCGGTAGTCAGTCGTCACAATCAACCCTCCCAGGTTTGGATCAACCGCGTCGCATGACTCGCGCCTTGTCGCGCTGCCAGTCGCGATCTTTTTCGGTGGCGCGTTTGTCGTGCTGTTTCTTGCCCTTGGCGAGGCCGATCTCGAGTTTGGCCCGGCCTTCCTTCCAGTGCAGATCGAGCGGTACCAGCGTGTACCCCTTGCGTTCGACGCTGCCGACGAGGCGCGACAGCTCGGACTTGTTCAATAACAACTTGCGCGTGCGGACCGGGTCCGGAATCACGTGCGTCGACGCGGTCTTCAGCGGCGTGATGTTGGCGCCAAACAGAAAAGCTTC
>DASQJS010000116.1:0-2209 GCA_035630995.1 Steroidobacteraceae bacterium
ACAAGCCGGCGGCGATCAAGATCCGCTTCGACAACGACCGCGTGGATCTCGACAGCGAGATCCCGGATCACCTCGCCAAGGCGCGCGCCGTGCGCAAGCTCGTCGGCAACGATTTTCCGCTCGCATTCGACGCGAATAACGGCTACACGCCGGGCGGCGCCATGCGCGTGGGGCGCGTACTCGAGGAGCTGGGATACTGGTGGTTCGAGGAACCGGTACAGCACTACCACGTGCGCGCGACGGGCGAGGTCGCGCGCAAGCTGTCGATCACCGTCTCCGCCGGCGAGCAGAGCTACACCCCGGCCGCGGTGGCTGACCTTATCCTCGCCGGTGTGACTATGGTGCAGCCGGACATCGTCAAGATGGGCGGCATCACCGGCATGATGCGCTGCGCCGCGCTGGCCCAGGCGCACGGCGCGGAGTTCGTGCCGCACCAGACGCAGCCGACGATCGGCCACATGGCGAGCCTCCACATCGCCGCCACGCAGCTGCATGCGACCAAGCCCTGCGAGTTGAACGACCCGTCGCCGCGCATGCACGCCGTCTTCTCGAATCCGCCGCGGCCGGTGGACGGCGTCTTCCATCTGCCCACCGCGCCCGGCCTTGGACTCGACATCGACGAAGCGGCGCTGGCGCAGCGCCGGGTGGAGCTGCCGGGAAGCTGAACGCGGATGCCATGGTTGGAAATTTCTACGGCCGACGGCGCGCCTTGCCCAGATACCACGCCGGTATGACCGCCAGCACGAACACGAGCGCGATGATCAGAAAGCCGTCGCTGAAACCGCGTGCAATCGCCTGTTCCTCGATCATCTCGCCCAGGTAGTGCAGCGCCCCGGGGCCGCGCAAGTTTTCGGACACCCCTGCCTGTGCCAGCAATGCGTTCACCCTGGAGAGCAGATCGAGAGTCGTCGTGTTGGCCGCGGTCTGGGTTGCCGCCATCGCCTCGACATGGAACTGCGTGCGCTGCTCCATGAACACCACCAGCACGGTGACGCCGCACGATCCACCCAATTGGCGGATGAAATTGATCGTGCCGGATCCCCTGTGCAGTTGCTCGGGCGCGAGCGCGCGCAGTGCCGAGGTGTTGAGCGAAGGAAGGATCAAGGCCATTCCGCAGCGCGCGACGATGACGAGCCAGGCGAACGCGAGGAACGTCGTATTCGCATCGGTCTGGCTCATGAGGTAGTTGCCCAGCGCGAAGAGGCTCACGCCGAGCATCACCATCAGGTGGGCAGGAAAAACGTCGGCAACACGGCCGAACAGCGGCGTGGCCAGAATGACGAGCACGCCGGCCGGAACCAGCATCAGGCCGGACAGGAAGGGCGTCAGGCCCTGCACCTGCTGGACGGTGACCGGGACCAGGTAATTGGACGCAAAGTTGCCGAAGCCGAACACGAACTCAACGATGACCGCCGAGGTGAACTGCGGGATCCTGAAGAGCGAGAAGTCGAGCAGCGGTGACGTCGATCGCAGTTGCTGCCAGACGAAAGCGCCGCCGGCGGTAAGGCCGATCATCACCAATATCACGATCGCATCGGAGCTCCAGCCAAAACGCTGCCCGTTCGCACCGGCGAAGAGCAGGGTCGCGAGCATCGCGACCAGCAGCGAGTAGCCGGTCCAGTCGAACCTGGGCCCGGGGCGGCTCTGCTCCTCGCGCCCGGGCAGGTAGACCATGCCGAGGAGCAGCGCGACCACGCAGATCGGGATCGGCACGAGAAAGATTTCCCGCCAGCCGAGGGTGTCGATCACCAGGCCCCCGATCATCGGTCCGAGCATGGGGGCGATCTGAATGCCCGTGCCGTGGATCGCCATGGCTTGACCGCGACGATGCGGCGGGAACTGGGTGAAGATGAGCGCCATGATCATCGGCTGCATGACGCCGGCTGCGAAGCCTTGCAGCACGCGTCCCAGCACGACCATCTCGAAGCTTGTGCCGACGACAGAGAGCGCGGTGCCAACGAAGAAAATGCAGTTGATCAGCACGAATGTGCCACGCACGCCGAAGGCGCGCGCAAACCAGGCGCTCAGGAGCTGGCTTGCGACCATGGTCGCGACGAACCCTGTTGCCAGCCACTGCGCCTGATCCTGCCCCACTCCGAAGGCGCCCATCACGGTCGGCACGGCGACATTGGCGAGCGTCGACGAGAGCACCATCCCGACCGCGCCGGCCATACCGGCGCCCATCACGAGCCACTTGCTGGTTAGAGGT
>DASQJS010000117.1:0-7377 GCA_035630995.1 Steroidobacteraceae bacterium
CAGCGGATAGTCGCAGCGTTCGCCGAGGCGCCGGTAGATGGCGATGAGATCCTGCACGCCGGACACCTTGGCCGAGAGGATGATTCGCTCGCGCGGCAGGCCCAGTTCCACAGCGCGCGCAGCACTCTCGAGCGCCGACGCCACCACGGCCTCGCGCATGATTTCCTGGGCCGACAACGGCGCTGCGCGCGAATTGTTCTCGTCCATCATGCGTGTGAGCAGGTCCTGATCGAGGCTGCCCCAGTTCACGCCGATGCGAACCGGCTTCCCGTACTTGCACGCGAATTCGATCATCTCGGCAAATTGCGGATCGCGCTTGCTGCCGCGCCCGACGTTGCCGGGATTGATGCGGTACTTGGCGAGCGCTTCCGCGCAAGCTGGATGTTCGCGCAGCAGCTTGTGACCATTGAAATGAAAGTCACCGATGATCGGTACGTCCACGCCCATCTGCGCGAGACGATCGCGGATCGGCGCGACGGCGGCAGCCGCCGACGCTTCGTTGACGGTGATACGCACCAGTTCGCTGCCGGCGCGCGCCAGATCCTTGATCTGCCGCGCGGTGCCCTCGATGTCCGCCGTGTCGGTGTTGGTCATCGATTGAATGACGATGGGCGCAGGGCCACCGACGGTGATGCGCCCGACTCGAACGGCAACGGATTTGCGGCGGGGATGGCTCATGTCTTGGGCTTGGGCTGGAGCAGCGTCGAGCTCTGGTTCGTCATCTGCCAGCGGTCGTCCCGCCAGGCGAGCACGACGAGAAAGTACGCGTCGACGTTGCGCTCGGTGCCGTCGCCGATGGAGACGGCGTACACCTTGCCGGTCAGCACCGCGGAATCCGCGAACAGCGTCACGCGTTCGACCTTGGGCACGAGCGAACGGAACTTGCGCGTGCCGCTGCGGACCGACTCGAGGTATTGGGCCTTGGTGGAGCACGTGGCGCTCACGCCGCAGTACTCGAGGTCGTCGGCCAGCAGCTTGTCCAAAGCGGCCACGTCGGCGTGCAGCGCCGCGTCGAAACGCGCCTGCAGCGCGGCACGCGCGGAGTCCTCGTCGCCACGCGGGGAGGCCAGCGCGATGAGTGGCAGCGAGGCGAGCAGCAGCAACAGGAAGCGCGGATGGCTCATCTAACTATTTCACCGGCGAGTCGGGCATGCGCATGGAGCGCCATGCCGTCATCTGCCAACGCCCGTCTTTCCACAGCCAGATGTCGGTGTAGCCGATGTGCAGGTCCTGGGGCTGGCGGTCCTTCCCGCTGACCGTGACCCTGGCTTTGCCACGGATCACGCCGACGTCGCCGAAGATGCGCACGGAATCGACGGTGGCCACGCTCGAGATGTAATCGCGCTTGCCGGTCACCAGCGAGTCGATGAACGAGGCCTTGGTATCCAGATCGCCATTGGAGTGGGTGTATTCGAGTCCGTCGTCGAGCAGGTTTCCAAGGACCTTGGCGTCGGCGTTCACCTGTGCCTCGAAGCGGGTGATCTCGGCCGCCTTCAACGCTGCCTCGCGAACGCCGTCCTTCGCGAAGGAAGCGATGGACATCATTGTTGCAACTGCAAATAGGACTGCTGGGGCGGCGATGCGGCGCATATGGATGAATCTTTCGGCTGGGCCGTGCGGAACGGGGCTGCTATCATGCCACCCGCTCGCTAATTGACCAGACTCTGTCCGAGAGACCCTCTTTAATGAGGGCGCCGAAGGCGCAAGTTTCCGCCCGGAAACGCTCAGGCAAAAGAACGGCAGGGTCCTACAGCGAGTTCTGGAGAGCGATGGCCCTTTTCAACGAATCGGCCATCCACCGAAGGGGTGCGGCGCGCGGTCCAACGCGAGCCCGATCTCTCAGGTTCAAGGACAGAGGGGCGGCGGGAAAGGGGAAACTCCCTTTTCCCGCCGCCTTTTTGTTTTGGCGCGCACTGCGGGCGGGCCGAGGAGATGTTCTTGGGCAGACGCACACCTTTATATGACCTGCATGTGGGGCAGGGCGCCCGCATGGTCGACTTCGGCGGGTGGGACATGCCCGTCAATTACGGCTCCCAGATCGAAGAGCATCATGCGGTGCGGCGCGATGCTGGCATTTTCGATGTGTCGCACATGTGTGTGATCGATGCCCGCGGCCCCCGCGTCCGCGAATTCTTCTCGAAACTCATCGCCAACGACGTCGCCAAGCTCACGCAATCCGGCAAGGCCCTCTACAGCTGCATGTTGAATGAGGCCGGCGGCGTCATCGATGACCTCATCGTCTACTTTCTGACCGAGAGCTGGTTCCGCGTGGTGGTCAATGCCGGCACGCGCGACAAGGACCTGGCCTGGATGCGCGGGATCGCGCCGCAGTTCGGTGTCGAACTCACGGAGCGCACGGATCTGGCGATGCTGGCCGTGCAGGGCCCGAACGCACGCGCGAAGGTGGCCGAGTTGCTGCCCGCCGAGCACCGCGAAGCGGCGCTCGCACTCGAAGTTTTCTTTGGCCGCGAACTCGGGCCCTGGTTCGTCGCGCGGACCGGCTACACCGGCGAAGACGGTTTCGAAATCATGCTGCCGGCTGACGAAGCGGCACGCGTGTGGCGCACCCTCAACGAGCGCGGCGTGAAATCCGCAGGCCTCGGCGCGCGCGATACGCTGCGGCTCGAGGCCGCCATGAACCTCTACGGCAATGACATGGACGAGAACCAGAACCCGCTCGAGTCGGGGCTCGCCTGGACGGTGTCGTTCGAGAACCCGGCGCGCGACTTCGTGGGCCGGAGGGCGCTCGAATCATTGAAGTCCGCGGGCCTGGAGAAGAAGTTCGTGGCGCTGTTGCTCGAAGACCGCGGCGTACTGCGCGGCCACCAGAAGGTGGTAACGGGCAGTGGCGACGGTGAGATCACCAGCGGCACGTTCTCTCCCACGATGGAGAAATCGATTGCGCTCGCACGGGTACCCCGCGGCACCGGCGCCGCGGTGCAGGTCGACGTTCGCGGCAAGTTATTGAACGCGCGCGTGGTGAAAGCCCCGTTCGTGCGTCACGGCAAGATACTCGTTAGTTAGTCCCTATTTCCGGAGCATTTTCATGAGCAACATCCCGGCGGATCTGAAGTACACCAAGTCGCACGAGTGGGTTCGCACGCTCGCCAACGGCAACGTCGAAGTCGGCATCACCGATCATGCGCAGGGCGCGCTCGGTGACCTGGTGTTCGTCGAAGTGCCGGAAGCCGGCAAGGCGCTCAAGGCCGGCGACAGCTTCGCCGTCGTCGAGTCGGTGAAGGCCGCCTCCGATGTGTATGCACCCATCGCGGGCGCCGTCGTCGAAGGCAATGCCGGCTTGAGCAGCCAGCCCGAGTTGATCAATTCCGAGCCGTACGGCGCGGGCTGGATCATGCGTCTCAAGCCCGGCGGTGCGCCGTCCGGATTGCTGAGTGCCGCCGAATACCAGGCGCATCTCGACGCGGAGGGCTGATCCATGCCGTTCAATCCGCACACCCCGAAGGATGTGAGCGACATGCTCGCCGCCATCGGCGCGAAGAAAATCGAAGACCTGTTCGACGAAATCCCGAAAGAGCTGCGCATCGAGTCGCTGGCCGGCATTCCGGATGCATTGAACGAAATGCACACCGGCAAGCTCATGATGGCGCGCGCGGCACAGGACGGGACGCCGCTCAATTTCATCGGTGCGGGCGCCTATGAGCACCACATACCCGCCGCCGTGTGGGCCGTGACCACGCGTGGCGAGTTCTACAGCGCCTACACGCCGTACCAGGCGGAAGCCTCGCAGGGCACGCTGCAGCTCATCTATGAATACCAGACGATGATTTCCTCGCTGACCGGCATGGAAGTCTCGAATGCGTCGTTGTACGACGGCGGCTCGGCGGTCGCCGAGGCCTCGCTCATGGCGATACGGGCGCATCGCAAGAGTCGGTCGCAGCGCATCCTCGTGCCGACCACCGTGCATCCGAACTATCGGAAGGTGGCAGTGGCCACAGCCACGGGTCAGGGCGTTCGCTTCGAAGAGATCGCCTGCCCGAAAGGGCAGCTGTCCGTCGCGGACCTGAAGAAATACGAAGGCGAGGACATCACCGCCATCGTCATCCAGCAACCGAACTTCTTCGGCGTGCTCGAAGACGTGGACGCCATCACCGACTGGGCGCACGCCAACGGCATCATGGTCATCGGCTCGGTCAATCCCACCTCGCTCGCCATCCTGAAACCTCCGGGCGAGTGGGGCGCGAAGGGCGCCGACATCGCCTGCGGCGATTGCCAGCCGCTCGGCGTGCCGTTGTCTTCGGGTGGTCCGTATGCCGGCTTCCTCACGACGCGCATGGAATACGTTCGCCAGATGCCCGGCCGCATCGTCGGCCGCACGGTCGATGCCAGCGGGCACCAGGGTTTCGCGCTCACGCTCCAGGCGCGCGAGCAGCACATCCGCCGAGGCAAGGCCACGTCGAACATCTGCACGAACCAGGGATTGCTGGTCACGGCCGCGACGATCTACCTGAGCCTGTTAGGTCCCGAAGGTCTCGCGCGGGTGGCGAATGAATCGCACCGGCGCACGAACGAGCTGGTGGCCGCGCTCACGCGCATCAAGGGCGTGAAACTCGCCTTCGATCGCCCGCGCTTCCATGAAGCGGTGCTGCAGCTCGATCGCCCCGCGGCCCAGGTGATCGCCGAGCTGGCGAGCCGCGGCATCGTCGCCGGCTTCGACCTGTCGAACGACTACCCCGAGCTCGGCAATGCGCTGCTGGTCTGCGCCACCGAAACGCGTACTGACGCCGACATCAAGGCGTACGCCGACGCGCTCGCCGAAACCCTCAAAGCCGCCGTGCGCGCGGCTTAAGGGAGAGAACTCACATGGCAATGCAAAAACACCCCGAAAAGATCATCTTCGAATACTCGCGTCCCGGTCGCGGCGCATTTGGCCAGTGGCCCACGGAACGTGACACGCCCAATGAGATCGCCGCGGACATTCCGGAAAATCTTCGCCGGAAAAAGCCCGCGATGCTGCCGGAGGTGAGCGAGCTCGAAGTGGTGCGCCACTTCACCAAGCTTTCGCAGCTCAACTTCTCCATCGACACGCACTTCTATCCGCTGGGTTCGTGCACGATGAAGTACAACCCCAAGGCGTGTAACTCGTTCGCGATGCTGCCGGGTTTCCTCAATCGTCATCCGCTGGCGCCGGAATCGCTGGGCCAGGGATTCCTCGCCTGCATGTTCGAGCTGCAGGAGATGCTCAAGGAAGTCACGGGCATGCAGGGCGTCGCGCTCTCGCCCATGGCGGGAGCACACGGCGAGTTTGCCGGCGTGGCGATGATCCGCGCCTATCACCGCGCGCGCGGTGATCTCGCCCGCAACGAAATCATCGTGCCGATCGCGGCGCACGGCACCAATCCCGCCACGGCGACCATGTGCGGCTGCGTGGTGAAGGAAATCCCCGTCAACGATGAAGGCGACGTCGACGTCGAGGCGCTGCGCGCGGCAGTGGGTCCCAACACCGCCGGCATCATGCTCACCAATCCTTCCACCTGCGGCGTGTTCGAACGGCGCATCAAGGAAGTGGCGAAGATCGTGCATGACGCGGGCGGCCTGCTGTACTACGACGGCGCCAACCTCAACGCCATTCTCGGCAAGGTGCGCCCCGGCGACATGGGCTTCGATGTCATCCACATGAACCTGCACAAGACCTTCTCCACGCCGCATGGCGGCGGTGGACCGGGTGCCGGCGCAGTAGGCGTGAGCTCGCGTCTGCTGCCGTTCATGCCAATTCCCGTGGTTGGCAAGGACGGCGACAAGTACCGATGGCTGACGGAGAAGGATCTGCCGCAATCCATTGGCCGCCTCTCGGCATTCATGGGGAACGCGGGCGTGCTGCTGCGCGCGTACATCTACATGCGCATGCTCGGACGCGAGGGCATGCACCGTGTAGGAGAGTACGCGACGCTCAACGCCAACTATCTGATGGCGCGTCTTGCGAAGGCGGGCTTCGATCCTGCGTATCCGACGCGTCGCGCCAGCCACGAGTTCATCATCACGGCGAAGAAGCAGAAGAATGATCTCGGGGTCTCGGCGATGGACATCGCCAAGCGATTGCTCGATTACGGATTCCACGCGCCCACTACCTACTTTCCGCTGCTGGTGCCCGAATGCCTGCTCATCGAGCCCACCGAAACCGAGAGCAAGGAAGCGCTGGACGGCTTCATCGATGCCATGGTGTCGATCCTCAAGGAGGCCGAGACCCAGGCCGATCTCGTCAGGACGGCGCCGCATACCATGACGGTGCGCCGGCTGGATGACGTCCGCGCCGCGCGTCAGCTCGATCTGACCTGGAAACCCGCAGCGGCCTGAAGTACGCGCTCTTCACTTTGACGGACGCCGGCGCTTCGCCGGCGTTTTCCTTTGTGGGGCGCAGCCCCTGGCAATACGGCGATTTCCGTTGTGGGGCGCAGCCCCTGGCAAGTGCCTGATAATATCGCCCGCATGAACGACGTAGGCGACCGACAGAAACCCACCGGGTTCACGCGTATGTTTCGCGCCTTCGGCGTGAGCATGAAGGGACTGTCAGGGGCGTTTCGTGAAGAGGCCGCCTTTCGCCAGGAACTCGCCCTGGCGGTGGTGGTCATTCCACTGGGCTTGTGGTTAGGTCACGATGGCATAGAGCGAGCGCTGCTGGTTGCGCCGATGTTCCTCGTGCTGGTCGTTGAGCTGCTCAATAGCGCCATCGAAGCCACCGTCGACCGCATCGGTCAGGAGCGTCACCAGCTTTCGGGGCTCGCCAAGGACATCGGATCCGCGGCGGTGTTCCTCTCACTGCTGCTGCTGGCGGTGATCTGGATTCTGATTCTCTGGCGCTGATGCCTAACAAGACGAAAGGACGACGCATGCACCCACGTCTGCTGCTCATTGGCTTGATCCTCTTGGCTCCGGCCTTCATGCAGCGGGCGGGGGCACAGAACGCCCCTCCTCAGCTCGTGTCGCAATCCTCGGCGACCCAGGCGGCATTGCCGCAGACCGAAGGTGAGAGCGCCGCGTGGCGTGGAACACTCGCGCGAGTCGCGGAGAGCGTGGTCGCCATCGAAATCGACCAGACGCGGGCCTTCGACACGGAGTGGAATTCTTCCGCGCAGGCCACCGGCTTCGTGGTCGATGCCGAACGCGGCCTCATCCTCACCAATCGCCACGTGGTCACGCCGGGCCCGGTGACTTCGGAAGCCACCTTCCTCAATCGCGAGGAAGTGCAGCTCTACCCGGTGTACCGCGACCCGATCCACGACTTCGGCATCTACCGCTACGATCCGAAGAAGCTGCGCTTCATCAGGCCGCGCTCGCTGCCGCTGTTCCCCGATGGCGCACAGATCGGCCGTGAAATCCGCGTCATCGGCAACAATGCCGGCGAGCAGCTCTCCATCCTCG
>DASQJS010000118.1:0-27295 GCA_035630995.1 Steroidobacteraceae bacterium
ATTCGGTGCCGCCGCAGGTTACCGTGAGCTCGGTCTCCGGGTCGACCGCGCGACCCCCGGCAGCGAGGATCTTGGCGGCGATGGCGGTACGCAGCGCAACACTGCCCTGCATGGGCGCGTACTGGTTGAATCCGGCCGCGATCGCGTCGTTGACGCAGGCAGCCAGTTGCGGATCGATGGGAAAATCGGGGAAGCCCTGCCCCACATTGACCGCGCCCTGTTCGGCCGCGCGGCGGGACATCACGGTGAAGATCGTGGTGCCTACGTCCGGCAGTTTGCTCTGGATACCTTCCGGAAAAATCATCTTCGGCAGATGAGCAAAGCCGCCGCGCACCCCCGTACGCGGCGCCTTCGTCGGACGCCTACTTCTTCTTAGCGCGTTTCGCCTTGCGGGCGAGCTTGAGCTGAACACCTGCGGGCTGGTCGATGAAGCGGAAGCGGATACCTTCCACCATCGCCTTGTACTTGACCGCACCGGTGGAGCGGCCCAGTTCTTTGGCGGCAAGGCGGGCGGAGTACTTGTCTTTGGCAAGTTGCCGCATCTTTTTGAGGTCTGCGGGCGTCCAGGGAGCATTGTGTTTACGGGCTGATTTGGCCATTGATCGGATCCTCGTCAAATTGTCGATGGTGGAAGTTTAGCAGTAGTTAGCCGGCGGCGGCCATCTGTTCCTCGCGTTTGCGACGCTGTTCCTGCCGGCGCATGAAAACCGCCGACAAAACCACGCCCAATGCCACTATCAGGACCATTATCGTAGCTAGGGCATTGACGACCGGGCTTACACCTAGTCGAACACGAGAAAATATGACCATGGGCAGCGTATTGGACCCAGGGCCGGAGACGAACTGCGTCACGACCAGGTCGTCCCAGGAAAGAGTGAATGCCAGCAGCCACCCGGACAGGATGGCGGGCAGAATGAGGGGCACGGTTATGCGGAAGAACACCTTTGCCGGCCGGGCGCCCAGGTCCAGGGCGGCCTCCTCCAGCGAATCGTCGAAGCTCGACAGGCGGGACTGGACGACCACGGTCACGTAGGCCATGGTGAAGGTGATGTGCGCGATCGTGATGGTGCTGATACCGCGGTTGAGCGTGTAGCCGAACCAGTTGAGGAGCAGCGGCTCGAGAGCGGTGAACAGCAGGAGCATCGACAGGCCCGTGATGACCTCGGGCATGACCAGCGGCGCGGTAGTGAGGCCCTGGAGCAGCGCGCGGCCCCGGAAAGGGCCAAACCGTGACAACACCAGGCCCGCAAGCGTGCCGAGGATCACCGCGCCGGTGGCCGACAGGGCCGCGACCTCGATGGACAACCACGCCGCGCGCAGCACCATGTTGTCGTGGAACAGGGCGGCGTACCACTTGAGCGTGGGCGAACGCGCCGCGTCCCACACCGTGACCAGCTTCGAATAGTTGAACGAATAGAAGATCATCGACAGGATCGGGACGTACAGGAAAGCGAACCCGAGCCCGAGCGCCGTCTTGGAAAACCAGCCGTGGGTTTTCATGGAGCGCCTCTCATTTCCTGCCCGCCTTCAGTTCCTTGTTCTGGAAATGCTGGAAAATCATGATGGGCACGATCAACACCAGCAGCATGGCGATTGCGACCGCGCACGCCGTCGGCCATTGCCGGTTGCGATCGAATTCGTTGTAGAGCAGCGTCGCAATCATGAGCTGGTCGGTGCGCCCGAGCAGCGTCGGGATGACGTATTCGCCCACCGCCGGAATGAACACCAGCAGCGAGCCGGCGACGATTCCATCTTTCGACAGCGGCAGCGTGATGCGCAGGAAACTGCGGATTGGCCCGGCGCCCAGATCGTTCGCGGCCTCCAGCAGGGTGTTGTCGTGCTTCTCGAGGTTCGAATACAGCGGCAGGATCATGAACGGCAGGTAGGAATAGACGATGCCGATGTACACGGCGAACGTGGTGTTCATCATGCCGATCGGCGTGTCGATGATGCCAAGCCACATGAGCGTGTTGTTGATCACGCCGTTGGCCTTGAGCAGCCCGATCCACGCATAGACCCGCAACAGGAACGACGTCCAGAAAGGCAGGATGACCAGCATGAGAAAAATGTTGCGCATGGTCGGCGTGCTGCGCGAGATGGCGTAGGCCATCGGATAACCCACCAGCAGGCAAAACAGCGTCGAGACCGCGGCCAGCTTGATCGAGTATCCCCACGCGCTCACGTACAGGGGGTCGTGGATCAGGTAGCTGTAACTCGTGAACAGCAGCTTGATCTGCGTGCCGCCTTCGGCGACCCAGGTGATCACCGGTGCGTACGGTAGTTTGCTCTGCTCGTCGGCCGGCCCCGCGAACGAGATGTACAGCACGATCAGGAAAGGGATCAGGAAGAAGACCAGGAGCCACAGGTACGGCACTGCAATGACCAGCCGCTGGCCACCCCAGTTGGTGACCACGTATTGCGACCAGCGCGGCGGCCCGAAACGGAAGAAGATCGACCACAGCGGTCCGAGGCGGCCCATGGAGTCGCGCGCTGCCACGTTGCGGCCGGCTGTCTTCACGGCGTCAGCTCTCCCGGCGCATCATTGGGTGACGACGACCGGGCTGGATCCATGCCACGTCAGCCACACCGTCTCCTCCCAGCCGATGCGTTCGTCGTCGGACAGGCGCTCGGCGTTCTGCAATGTCACGCGTACGATCTTGCCGCTGTCGATCTTGACCAGGTAGATGGACACATCGCCCATGTAAGCGATGTCCTTGACGACACCCTTGACGCAGTTTTCATGCGTCTCGGCCGGCTGGGCCCGCAGGATGTTGATTTTTTCCGGCCGGATCGCCGTATAGACGATGGCGCCGGGCGCCGCGCTGATGCCGTGATCGACGTAGATGATGCCGCCGAGCTCATCGGACTTGATGCGCACGCGATCCGGCAGGTCTTCGATCATCGTACCTTCGAACATGTTCACCGAGCCGATGAAGTCGGCGACGAACTTGTTCTGCGGGAACTCGTAGATCTCCGTCGGCGTGCCGATCTGCACGATTTCGCCGCGATTCATGACGCCGATGCGCGACGCCAGCGTCATCGCTTCTTCCTGGTCGTGGGTCACGACGATGAAGGTGACGCCGAGCTGTTCCTGGATGTTGATGAGCTCGAACTGCGTGGCTTCGCGTAGTTTCTTGTCGAGTGCACCGAGCGGCTCATCGAGCAACAGCAGCTTGGGTCGCTTCACGAGCGAACGTGCGAGCGCGACACGCTGCTTCTGGCCGCCGGAAAGCTGATGCGGCCGGCGGGCAGCAAATTGCCCGAGCTTGACGATCTCTAGGATGTCCGTGACCCGCGTGGCGATATCCGCGCTCGAGAGGCCTTTCTCCTGCTCCAGGCCGAACGCGATGTTCTTTTCCACCGTCATGTGCGGGAACAGCGCGTACGACTGGAACATCATGTTGACCGGGCGCCGGTACGGCGGAATGCCGGCCATGTCCTGCCCATCGAGAAAAATGGCGCCGCTGCTGGGCTCTTCGAACCCGGCCATCATGCGCAGCAGCGTCGACTTGCCGCAGCCGGATCCGCCGAGCAGGCAGAAGATCTCGCCCTTGTAAATCTTGAGCGAAACGTTGTTCACCGCCACGAAATCGCCAAATCGCTTGGTGATGTTGTCGATGCGCACGTAGGCCTCGGCGTGCGGATCACGCCAAGGTTCGTTCTTCGTCGTCTTGTTCTTGTCCGCGCGTCGTTCCGCCGATTGCATGGCAGACCCCCGTTGCAATGCCCCCTTTCGAGGGGATTAAGGGGCCGCTGCTCCCTAAGCGGCGGCCCCCAGGATCATTTGCCGGTACGGAAGCGCGTCCAGGTGCGCGTCAACTGCTTCGTGAATTCGGCGCTCTCGGGCAGATCAGGAACCAGCTTCGGCATCATTTCCGGTGTCGGGAAAATGCCCGGATTGCTCTTCACTTCGGCGCTGACCAGCGGCCACGAGGCGGCATTGCTGTTGGCGAAGCTGATGAAGTTGCTGTTCTTGGCAGCCACATCGGCCCGCAGCATGTAGTTGATGAACAGGTGCGCGTTCTTCACGTGCACGGCGTCGGCGGGAATGGCCATGTTGTCGAAGAACATGACCGCGCCCTCCTTCGGAATGTTGTACTTGATGGTCAAGCCCTTGCCCGCTTCGTCGGCGCGGCTCTTGGCCTGAAGGGTGTCACCCGACCAGCCGAGCGCCAGGCAGATCTCGCCGTTCGCGAGGTCTTCGATGTACTTCGAGGAGTTGATGAGGCGGACGTACGGCCGCACCGACAACAACACCTTTTCGGCGGCCTTGAGGTCTTCCGGCGACTCGCTGTTCGGATCCTTGCCGAGATACATGAGGACCGTGCCGAGCACTTCACCGGGCTCATCGAGGATCGAGACGCCGCACTTGGCGAATTTCGAGACCACTTTCGGGTCCCAGAACATCGCAAAGCTATCTACCGGCGCGTCCGGCATGGCTGCCTTGATCAGGCCCTCGTTGTAGGCCACGCCCGAGGTACCCCACATGTAGTTCACGGCGTGTTCGTTGCCCGGGTCGAAGACTTCGAGTCGCTTGGTGATGTCCGCGTCGAGGTTCTTCAGGTTGTCGAGCTTGGACTTGTCGAGCTTCTGGTAGATGTTCGACTTGATCTGGCGCGCCAGGTAGGAGGCCGACGGAACCACGACGTCGTAGCCGCTGCGGCCGGCACGGAGCTTGGTTTCCAGCAGCGCGTTGGAGTCCATGACTTCGTAATTGACGTGCACGCCCGTCTCGGTCTCGAATTCTTCGAGCACTTTGGGCTCGATGTAGTCCGACCAGTTGTAAACGTTGACGACTTTTTCAGCGTCGGTGTCGAATACGGCAGCCGGTGGAGCGGCTTCCGCCTGGGGCGGAGGCGCTTCTTCTTTCTTGCCGCAGGCGATCAGGAGGAAAAGACAGGAAGCCGAAACCAGAGCCGAAAGGCTGCGAGTGGACATTTTAAGACCCCTAAATGTTGTCGCGCCGTGAGACCCACACGGCGCGTCTTTAGACACGTTATATAACAGCGACCGACTCTATAGCCA
The DNA here is from genome assembly GCA_035630995.1 of Steroidobacteraceae bacterium. Classification (GTDB taxonomy): domain Bacteria; phylum Pseudomonadota; class Gammaproteobacteria; order Steroidobacterales; family Steroidobacteraceae; genus CADEED01. The sequence continues at coordinate 5,026 of DASQJS010000118.1, forward strand.
GCCCTCGGCGCGCGCTTGAATAGCGGTTTCATCGAGAGATCGCACTACTTTGGACAGTAGTTCGTCTATTTCGCTCCGGGAGATGACCAAAGGCGGCGCGACGAACAGCGTATCGCGCGTCGCACGCATGACGAGGCCGTTGCGTGTGCAATTGTCTCGCATTCGCACGCCAACCTCGCCGCGCGGCTCGAAAAACCGCCGTGTGCGCTTGTCGGGAACCAGCTCGATGGCTGCCAGCAGGCCCACGGAGCGTGCTTCTCCCACCAGGGGATGTGCAAGCAGTTCTTTCCACCGCTGCGCTAGATAGGGTGCGGTTTCCTCCCGGACCCGTTCCACGATGCGCTCCCGGCGGAATATTTCCAGGTTGGCAATGGCCACCGCACAGGCGGCGGGATGCCCGGAATAGGTGAAACCATGAAAAAACTCGCCGCCCTTGTCTATCAACACGTTGGCGACCCGGTCCCCGACCATGAGTCCGCCGATCGGTAGATAGCCGGAGGACAGTGCCTTGGCCAAGGTCATGAAATCCGGACGCGTTCCATAATGTTCGCAACCGAACCATTGGCCTGTACGACCAAAGCCGCATATGACCTCGTCGGAGGCGAACAGGATCCCGTACTTGTCGACGATCCGCTGAATTTCGGGCCAATAGGTCTCGGGCGGAATCACCAGGCCACCGGCGCCCTGCACCGGCTCGCCGATGAACGCCGCGATCCGGTCAGCGCCGACCTCCAGGATTTTCGCCTCGAGTTCGCGCGCGCATTTCAGCCCGAACTCCTCGGGTGAGAGGTCGCCGCCCTCGCCGAACCAGTACGGCTGATTGATGTGCACGATACCGGGCAATGCGCCGTTCGGCCCCAGTTGGTCGTGCATGGGCTTCATGCCGCCGAGCGATGCTCCGGCAACGGTGCTGCCGTGATAACCATTCCAGCGAGACACAATCACATTTCGCTCGGGCTGATCGAGCAGCTGCCAGTACCGGCGCACCAGGCGGATGAGCGTGTCGTTCGCTTCGCTGCCCGACCCGGTATAGAAAACGTGGTTGAACTGCGGCGGCGTCACTTCTTTGAGGATGCGTGCGAGCTCGATGGCAGGTTGGGTGGCGCTCTGGAAAAAGCTGTTGTAGTACGGCAGCTCCAGCATCTGTTCATAGGCTGCCTCCGACAACTCCTTCCTGCCGTAGCCCAGCGCCACGCACCACAGGCCCGACATGCCGTCCAGGATCTTGTCGCCTTCCGATGTGTAGATGTACACACCCTCGGCTCGCGTGATGATGCGCGCGCCTTTGGCGGCAAGCTGCTTGTGGTCGGTGAACGGATGCAGGTAGTGAGCTGAGTCCAGCCGTTGCCACTCTTTCGTCTCCGGGCTCGTGTTCATACGTTCAACAGCAGGTGTTCACGTTCCCAGGAGCTGATCACCTGCAGGAAGACCTCGTATTCGGCTTCCTTGACGATGGTGTACGCCGATATGAACGGGTCGCCGAGGATGCGGACCAGCGGCTCGCACTCGCGCAGCTCGCGGATCGCGTCATCGAGCGAGCGTGGCAGCGAAAACGGCAGCTCGTGAGCGCTGCCCGAAATCGGCTCGGAAGGCTGGAGCCCTTCGACCATGCCGAGATAGCCGCAGGCCAGCGAGGTGGCGATGGCGATGTACGGATTCGCATCGGCGCCGGCGAGGCGATTCTCCACGCGGCGCGCCTCGGGGTCGGATGACGGCACACGCAGGCCCGCGGTGCGGTTGTCGTAGCCCCACTGCACGTTGATGGGCGCCAGCTGGAAGCGCGAGATGCGGCGGTACGAATTGACGTTAGGGGCTAACAGCGCCATGGCGGCCGGGAGATATTTCTGCATGCCGGCGATGTGCGAAAAGAACAGCGGCGTCGGCGTACCGTCGCCGTTGGAGAAGATGTTCTTGCGCGTCTTGATGTCGACGATGCTCTGGTGAATGTGCATGGCGCTGCCCGGCTCCTTGGCATGCGGCTTGGCCATGAACGTGGCGTACATCTTGTGGCGCAGCGCGGCTTCGCGCGCCGTGCGCTTGAAGAGAAATGCCTGGTCGGCGAGGTCGAGCGCATTGCCGTGCAGGAGGTTGATTTCCATCTGGGCGGCGCCGTCTTCGTGGATCAGCGTGTCGATCTCGATGTCCTGGTCCTCGCAGAACTGGTACATGTCATCGAACAGCGGATCGAACTCGTTGACCGCGGCGATGCTGTAGCTCTGGCGGCCGGGTTCGGCGCGGCCGGAGCGGCCCACGGGCGGCTTGAGTGGATAGTCGGCGTCGATGTTCGGTTCGACCAGGTAGAACTCGAGCTCGGGCGCCACCACCGGCTCCCAGCCGCGGTTGGCGTACATCTCGAGGATGTGGCGCAGCACGCCGCGCGGCGCCATGCCGACGCGCCGCCCGTCCGAATAGAAGCAGTCGTGAATCACCTGCGCCGTGGGCTCGGCCGCCCAGGGAACCCGCCGCACGGTCTTCGGATCGGCCTTGAGGATGATGTCGATCTCGGCCGGGCTCATCGCCTTGTCGGTGTCGGGCGGGTAGTCGCCGGTCACGGTCTGCAGGAAAATGCTCTCCGGCAGGCGCATGCCCTCGTCTTCGGCGAACTTCTCGGCCGGCATGATCTTGCCGCGCGCGATGCCCGCCATGTCCGGGATGATGGCCTCGACTTCGGAAATGCCGTGGTCGCGCAGGAATTGTCTGATTTCGTTTGCCATGGAAGCTACCTAACTACTTTTGTCCTGTTGCGCGCCGCCTTGCCGAACTCGGCGAACAGCGCTTTCGAAAACGGGTTGCTCATCACCTGCCACTCGGGATGCCACTGCACCGCGAGCGCGAACGCCGGCGCCTTCGCCACGCGAAAAGCCTCGACCAGTCCATCGGTGGCGCGCGCCTCGACTGCGAGACCGGGCCCGAGCCGGTCCACGCCCTGCCAGTGCAGCGAATTCACGCGCACCCGCTCCTGTCCCGAAAGCCCACGCAGCACCGAACCGGGCTCGAGCACCACATCGTGCGCCGGCCCGTATTGCACTTCGAGAGGCTGCTCCTTGTCCTCGCGATGGTCATCCAGGCCCGACACTTCGTGCACCCGCTGATGCAGCGTGCCGCCCATCGCGACGTTCATCTCCTGGAACCCGCGGCAAACACCCAGAACCGGCACACCGTCCTCCACCGCGCGCGGGATCAGCGACAGCGTGGTCGCGTCGCGGTGCGGATCGTGCAGCGTGCCCGGCACGCTCTCCGGGCCGGCATACCGCGCCGGCTCCACGTTCGACGGGCTGCCGGGAAAGAAGATGCCATCGACGCGCGCCAGGATCTCCGAGACGTCGAGCGGTGATTCGAGCACGGGAATCAGCAGTGGCAGACAATCCGCCGCCTGCACGATCGCCGCGATGTATTTCTCGCCAACCGCATGAAATGGATGGAGGCCGATCTGGCGTCGATCGGCCGGTATACCTATTACCGGTCTATAGGCGGGTCTCTTGGAGAAATGAGTTGAACTAGCCATACGCTTTCACGCGGGCCATTGGCCCGGGCGCTGTCTATTATCTTTTACGGAATCGCGCCTGCGACCAGGGCGAGGGACGTCATTAGACCACAGCGCACGGGGTCCCGGGCGAGCCGATGCTTGGCTCTGCGCAGCCAGCGAATGGGCCAATTCAGCCGTTTGGCCCGTTTGCCGGCGTATGGCGCACCGGCATATGCTGCAGCGCCTGGGCACCGCCCGGCGTTGAAAATAATAGACACCGAGACTTACATGACTCGCGCCGCCGACCCAACCCTCGAGCGCTTCCTGGCCGATCACCCGAAGATTCGTTTCTTCGATGCGTTCGTGAACGACCTCAATACCGTCGAGCGCGGCAAGAGAATCGATCGCGCCGGTATTGCCACGGTGTTCGAGCGCGGCATGCCCCTGCCCGGCTCGATGTTCGCGCTCGATATCGAAGGCGGCACTGTCGAAGACACCGGCCTCGGCTTCAACGACGGCGATGCCGATCGACCCTGCATGCCAATTCCGGGCACGCTGGTGCCGGTACCGTGGCAACCGGATGTCGCGCAGGTGCAGCTGCGCATGTTCGATCACGACGGTACGCGCTTCTTCGGCGATCCCCGCTGGATACTCGAAAACCACCTCGAGCTGTTCAAGGCACTCGACCTGACGCCGGTCGTCGCCATCGAATACGAGTTCTATCTAGTCGATGCCGAGCGTTCCGCGGCCGGTTTGCCGCAGCCTCCCAGGGGACCGCTGACCGGCCGGAGGGAATACCGCTCGCAGATCAACTCGATGGCGGACCTCAATGAGTTCTCACCGCTGCTGTCCGAGATCGATCGCGTATGCCACGAGCAGAACGTGCCGACCACCTCGGCGCTGGCTGAATACGGACCCGGCCAATACGAGGTGAATCTCGCGCACGGACCGGACGCACTTCGCGCCTGCGACGAGGCAGTGCGATTCAAACGCATCGTCAAGAGCGTGGCGCGAAAGCATGGATGCGACGCGACCTTTCTTCCGAAGCCGTATCGCGACATGGCCGGTAGCGGACTGCACATTCACGTCAGCCTGCTCGATTCCTCTGGCCGTAACGTTTTCGCCGCAGCAAGTGCCGAACAGAGCCCGAAGCTGCGACACGCAATCGCCGGCACGCTGGCATCGCTCGGCGACGGAATGGCAATCTGCGCGCCGGGTCCGAACTCCTATCGGCGCTTTCGTCCCGAGGCGTACGTCCCGATGCACCCGACCTGGTCCGTCAACAATCGCGGTTCAGCGGTGCGGGTGCCTGCTTCGGACGCGGCCAATCTGCGGCTCGAGCATCGCCTGGCTGGTGCGGATGCGAATCCCTATCTCGTCACGGCATGGATCCTGGCCGGCATTCACCACGGACTCACACGTGGGCTCGAGCCGCCGCCGGTGACGACCGGCAACGCCTACGAACAATCGGGCGAGCCCCTGCCCATAGTCTGGAGCGAGGCGATCGAGCGCTTTGCGGCAAGCGGGTTCGCGAAACAATATTTTGGTGAAAAGTTCACGCACCTCTATTCAACGGTGAAGCGCGCCGAAGCCCAGGAATTCAACTCCCACATCACGCCGCTCGAAATCGCGCGTTATCTGGGCCCGCTATAGGCCGGACCCGATGACTGGCGCCGAATCGAACTACTACTTCGCGACGTCTCCGCCGCCACCGCCGCACGTGCCCTTGCGCGGCGAGATACGCGCGGACGCGTGCATCGTGGGCGGCGGAATCTCCGGCCTTTCCGCGGCGCTGCATCTCATCGAACGCGGCTTCAGCGTGGCGCTGCTCGAGGCGAAGCACCTTGGATTTGGCGGCTCCGGGCGCAGCGGCGGCCAGTCCATCTTCGGTTATGCCAGTAGCCAGGAAAAACTCGAAAAGCTCGTGGGCGAGACCGACGCGCGATTCATGTGGGACATCGCGCTCGAGGGCATGAAACTGCAGCGCGAACTGATTGCGCGTCATTCCATTGGCTGCGACTACGTGGCAGGCCACATGCACGTCGGCGTGAAGTCGCGTCATGACGCCGAGCTGCGCGCGGAGGTCGAGTCGCTGCACTCGAAGTACGGCTATCGCAGCGTACGCCTGGTCGGCCACGAAGAGCTGCGCACCATCGTCCAGAGCGACCGATATACCACCGGCATCTACGACGCCAACAGCGGACACCTGAATCCTTACAAGTACACGCTCGGGCTGGGACAGGCCGCGGCGCGGGCCGGTGTTCGCATCTTCGAAAACTCCCGGGTGACGAAGCTCGAGCTGGCCGCCCGTGCCGACGCCGACAACCTGGTGCACACCGAATCCGGCACCGTTCGCGCACGCTACCTGCTGATCGCCGGCAACGCCTTGTTAGGCCGGCTGGTGCCCGCGCTGTCGCGCAAGCTCATGGCGGTGGGCACGTACATCGCGGCCACCGAAGTGCTGGGCGAGGAACGCGCGCGCGCGCTGATCACCAACAACGCGGCGGTCGCGGACATCAACTGGGTGCTCGACTATTTTCGCCTTTCTGCAGACTACCGCTTGTTGTTCGGCGGCCGCGTGAGCTACTCGGGGGTCGATCCTTTCGATTCCGCACGCGTCCTCCGAGCGCGAATCTCGCGCGTTTTCCCGAAGCTGAATCCGCGCATCGACTACGCGTGGGGCGGCTACGTCGACATCACGCCGAACCGCGCGCCACATTTCGGGCGACTCGCGCCCAATGTCTATTTTCTGCAGGGGTTCTCCGGCCACGGCATGGTGCTGTCCGGCATCGCGGGGAAACTGGTGGCCGAAGCCATGGCGGGTGTCGCTGCCCGCTTCGACGTGTTCGCGAAGATTCCGCATCGCGATTTTCCGGGCGGCACCTACTTCCGTCGCCCGGCACTGGTGCTGGCGATGCTCTGGTTCCGGCTCAAGGATCTGCTGTGAGCGGATTCGATGTCGGGGTGTGGTTGTCGGCGCTGCCGGTGCTGCTGATCGCCGCCACGGTCACCTGGCTCCTGTCGCTGTCGATGCGCAACGTCTCCATCGTCGATTCGCTGTGGAGCCTGATGTTGTTCGCCGCCGGGGTCATCTACGCGCTGGGCGCCGATCCGCGTGCGCCGCGGCTGGCCTTCGTGTTGTGGATGCTGGCGATCTGGGCGGCGCGACTGTCGCTCTACATCACCGTGCGAAACATGGGAAAGGGCGAGGACCGGCGCTACCGGGCCATCCGCGAGCGCAACGAGCCGCACTTCGCCTTCAAAAGCCTGTACCTGGTGTTCTGGCTGCAGGCACTGCTGGCCTGGATCATTTCGCTGCCGCTGCTGGGGGCGTTTTCGAGCATTGCGCCGATCGGCATCCTCGATTACCTGGGGCTGATCCTGTGGCTGACCGGCTTCGTGTTCGAAGCCCTGGGCGACTGGCAACTCGCCCGGTTCAAGAGGGACCCGGTCAATGCCGATGCCGTCATGACCTCCGGCCTGTGGCGCTTCACGCGGCATCCTAACTACTTCGGCGAGTTCTGCATCTGGTGGGGATTCGCCGCCGTGGCGGTTTCGGCCGGTGGCTGGTGGTCGCTTCCCGGACCTGCGCTGTTGACCGTCCTGCTGCTGCGCGTTTCCGGGGTCAGCCTGCTGGAAAAGGACATCGGCAATCGTCGGCCGCGTTATGCCGACTACGTCTTGAAAACGAACGCGTTTTTCCCCGGTCCTACACGCAAATAGCCTAAAGGGCGCCCCGTAATGGGCCGATAACCCCCGGAGACAACCGGAGTCGGCACCAGGATTAGGCAGGCAAACCCGTGATCGAAGTGGATTCAGCGCAATGCGAGGCTCGTGCCCGTGAAGTGCGTCACGATGTCGTGGCGACCTTCACGCTGGCCACGCATCGCATTTTTCGCTACGTCTTCGCGGTGCAGTGGGCGATCGCGGTGGCGATGGCATGGCAATCGACGCTGCCGGGCGAACCGCGCGTCGTGTTCACGATGATCGTGGGCGCCATGCTGTCGGTTCCGGCCGTGCTGTTCGCGCGCGCGGCTCCGCAAGCGGCGTGGGTTCGCCATTACACGGCGGCCAGTCAGATCGGCTGGTCCATTCTTTTCATGTGGCTGCTCGAAGGACAACCGGAATCGCAGCTCCATGTATTCATAGCGCTGGCGTTCATCTCGTTCTATCGCGACTGGCGCGCGCTCATGACGGCGACATTCATCGCCCTCGCCTTTCCGATCGTGCGCCTCGCGCTGCTGCCCGAGTCCTACACGATCGGCGCCGCGGCATGGTGGCGCGTTTTCGACCACGCCACGTGGGTGTTTTCGGATGCAGTGATCATGCTGCTCGCGGTGTTGCAGAGCCTGAAGACTATTCAGAAATTCGCGCTGCACTCGGCCACGCTCACGCTGACCAATGAAACCATCGGCAAACACGTGGAGGAACGCACGCGCGAGCTTGCGCGCAGCCGCGAGCAATACCGCCTCATTGCCGAAACCACGCGTGCCATACCGTTCGAACTCGACCTGGCGAACGGCCGCTTCACCTACATCGGACCGCAGGCGCAAAAGATGCTCGGGTTTCCGGAGTCCCAATGGAAGGAACCGGAATTTCTCGATGTGCTGTTACCCCGCTCGCGCGAGTCGAACGTACGCCAGCAGATCGACGAGTGCACGCCGGGTACGTTCGAGACACTGTGCAGCGTAGTCACCGCCGACAATCGCGTCGTGGAGTTGCGCTGGACTGTGTCCTGCGAGCTGGTCAACGGCATGCGCTTCCTGCGTGGGCTGATGATCGATGTCACCGAGGCGCGCCGCATGGTCCGCGAACTCGCGCAGGGCCAGAAGCTCGAGTCCGTGGGCCGCATCGCCGCCGGCGTGGCTCACGAGATCAACACCTCGGTGCAATTCATCTCCGACAGCGTTCGCTACGTGCGCCACGCGCTGCGCGACGTGCCTCACGCGCTCGCCGACTATCGCGCGCTCGCCGCCAGCGCCTTGTCGGGCGGAGACGTGACCGCGGCCGCGAAAAAAGCCGCCGATACCGACGAAGCCGCGGACGTGGACTACTTCCTCAAGAACGCGCCGGATGCGCTCGATCGCGCGCTCGAAGGCATTGGCCGCATGGGTTCGGTCGTGCGTTCGATGACCGAGTTCGCGCATCCCGACTCGCGCACCAAGGCCGATATCGATCTCAACCGCACGATCAGGACGACGCTGAACATGGCGCGCAACGAATACAAAAGCGTCGCCGAGCTCGAAACCGACTTCGGCGACATCCCCGCGGTGCATTGCCACGCCGGCGACATCAACCAGGTCGTGCTGAACCTGGTGCTCAACGCCGCACATGCGTTGGGCGATCGAGCGGCGGGTTCGATGTCCAAGGGCCGCATAGCCGTGCGGACGCGCGCGATCGGCGGTTATGTCGAGATTTCGATCAGGGACACCGGCGACGGTATCCCCGAAGATGTGCGCGGGCGTATCTTCGAGCCATTCGTGACCACGAAGGAAGTCGGGCGCGGCGCCGGGCAAGGCCTCGCGCTGTCTCGCGGCATCGTGGTCGACAAACTCAAGGGTTCTCTTCACTTCGAAACTGAAACTGGAAAAGGTACGACCTTCTTCATCCGGCTCCCCGTGTCGGATACAGCGCTCGCCACCGATTCCAACAACAAGCAGGCTGCCGCATGACTTCGCTACACGTGTTATTTGTCGACGACGAACAGGCCATTCTCGATGGCTTGCGCAATTCCCTGCGGAAGGAACGCAAGCGCTGGGACATGACCTTCGCGCTCGGCGGCCAGCAGGCGCTCGAGGAGATGAAAAAGACTCCGGCCGACGTCGTCATCACCGACATGCGCATGCCCGGCATGGACGGCGCTGAACTGTTGCGCCACATCCAGCGCGACTTTCCGGCCGCGGCGCGTATCGTGCTGTCGGGCCAGGCGGAACGCGAATCCATCATGCGCGCGCTGCCCGTCACCCATCAGTTCCTGCACAAGCCCTGTGATGGCGAAACGCTGCGCGCGGTCATCGAACAGACCCATGCGCTGCACAAGCTCATGCAGAACCCCGCCTTGACCGCGCTCGTGGGCAAGCTGGAACGCATTCCCGCGGTGCCCTCGACTTACACCGAGCTGTCGCGCATCGCGGCCGATCCGAAAGCGGACAGCGCGATGTTCGCCAAGGTCATCGAAATGGACGCCGCGGTCTGCGCCAAGGTGCTGCAGCTGGTGAATTCAGCCTACTTCGGCCTCGGCCAGAAGATCGTCAGCATCCGGCCCGCCGTGACCTATCTCGGTGTCGAGATCATCAAGTCGCTGGTGCTGAGTTCGACCTCGTTCTCTGACAAGGCCATCAGCGAAGTCAAGGGCTTCTCGCCCGATCGCCTGCAGCAACACTCGATGCTCACGGCGATTCTCGCCAAGAAGATCGTCAGCAACCCGGCGCTGGCCGATGCCGCGTTCACCGCCGGCCTGCTGCACGACATCGGCGCGCTGGTGCTGCTGCACGCCGCGCCGCCCGACTACGTGCGGGCGCTCGAGCGCAAGAAGGAGCTCAACGGCGACAGTGCGGCCGCCGAACGCGAGATCTTCGGCGTCACACATGCCGAAGTCGGAGCCTATCTACTCGGCCTGTGGGGCATCCCGTTTCCCATCGTCGAGGCGGTGGCGTTTCATCACCGTCCCAACGAAGTGGCGCCTGAGTCGCGCCCGCTGGTCGCCGCGGTCCACATCGCCAGCGGCCTCGTCGAAGAGATGACCGAGAGCAATGGCGCGCAGGTCCTGGGCGGCACCAGCCCCGACAGCTCGGCGCGCATCGACGTGTCCTTCCTGCGCGAAGCCGGGCTCGAAGAGCTGTTCAAGAAGAGCCGGACCGAGGCGGAGAAGCTCGTCGGCGGAGTAGCCGAACGCTCCTGAGCTGGCTAGCATCGGCGCTTCCCGAACGAGGAGAGCGTCGATGCGGATTGCACGGATTACGGCGGTCGTACTGTCACTGACCGCAGGCCTGGCGGGCGCCCTGCTCGTGTCAACCACCGATGCGGCCGGCACGCCCGGGGCACCGACGAGCGCTGCCGCAGCGTCTGCGTTCCTCAAGTCCATGCCCGCGGATCTGCGCGCATCGGCCAGCTTTCCGCTCGAAGCGCCCGAGCGCCTGGTGTGGAACTTCGTTCCAATGGACCGCGTTGGCGTGTCGCTGCTGAAACTCGACGACGCCCAAAGCGAGTTGCTGGGACCCCTTCTCGCCACCGCGTTGAGTCCGGAAGGGCTGCTCGCGGCGCGGGGCGTCATGAAACATGAAAACATCCTGCGCCGCGTGGAAACCGAGGCCGGCGTGGCGAATGCATCGCGCCGCGACCCCGGGCTCTACTACACCGCCATTTTCGGCAAGCCGGCGCCGGCGGCGGCCTGGGGCTGGCGCTTCGAGGGACACCACCTCTCGATCAACGTCACCGAGCTTCCCGGCGAGTCGCCCGTTGTCGCGCCGATGTTCCTGGGTGCGAACCCTGCGCGCGTGCTCGCGGGACCCAATGCCGGCTTTCGATTGCTTGCCGCGGAGGAAGATCTCGGCCGTGAGCTGATCAAGATGTTGCCCGCCTCGCGCCGTGAGAGCGCGACGATCCGCGATACCGCCTTCTCCGAGATCCTCACGGGCAATGATCCCAAGGTGCAGAAGCTCGAGCTCGAAGGTCTCGCCGCGGCCGAAATGACAGCGGAAGAAAAGGCGCAGTTGCGCCGCCTCATCGAGCTGTACACCGGGCGCATGACGCCGGCTTCCGCCAGGGACGCGTTGTCGCGCCTCGATCGGGCCGGTTTCGACAAAGTGCGCTTCGCCTGGGCAGGCGGCATCGAGCCCGGCCAACCGCACTACTATCGCGTGCATGGCCCCACCCTGCTCATCGAATACGACGACACGCAGAACAACGCCAATCACATTCACACCGTCTACCGCGACCTGGAGCGCGATTTCGGCGGCGATGCATTGCGGGCGCACTATCGAGGAGCACTATCGAGGCCATAGACAATTGCCGATAGCGGCCCGCGCGACGCATGGCTAGACTCACCACATCGCGTGAGGAGTCAACACATGGGCAAGAAGAACACCACATCCGCCGCCACGATGGCCGCACCGCTGATCGACATCGGCATCAAGGGCAAGGATCGCGAGAAGATCGTGCAAGGGCTGTCGCGCGTGCTCGCCGACACCTACACGCTCTATCTGAAGACACACAACTTCCACTGGAACGTGGAAGGCCCGATGTTCAACACGCTCCACCTCATGTTCATGGACCAGTACACGGAACTGTGGAACGCGCTGGATGCCATCGCGGAGCGCGTTCGCCCGCTGGGGTATCCGGCGCCGGCCACCGGCAAGGAATTTTCGAAGCTCACATCGATCGAAGAAACCGAAGGTGTGCCCGACGCGCTCGACATGGTGCGGTTGTTAGTGGCTGGCCACGAGGCCGTGACGCGCACGGCGCGCTCCGCATTTCCGGCCGCCGAGAAGGCCGGCGATGAATCGACCTGCGACCTGTTGACGCAGCGCCTGCAGATTCATGAAAAGACCGCGTGGATGCTGCGCAGCCTGCTGAAGTGAGAGTTCCAATATCGCGGATTGCCGCCCTTCTGGCAGCGGCGGCAATCCTGTTCGCGGGAGCAACCGCCGGCGCCGCGAAACTCAAGGTGGCACTCACCTTCGACGACCTCCCGCTCAATGGCACGCTGCCCACGGGCAAGAAGCAATCCGATTTCGCGCGCGACACCATCAAGGTGTTGAAGAAGCACCGCATTCCGCCCTCCTACGGCTTCATCAACGCGAACAAGCTCGAACGTAACCCGGATGGCGCGCAGGCATTGCAGATCTGGGCCAAAGGCGGCCATCCGCTCGCCAACCACACCTACACGCACCTCGACCTCACGAAGAACAGCGTCGAAGACTTCCAGCGGGAAATCCTGCGCAACGAACCCGCGCTCGAACTGCTGATGCCCTCTTCTTCTCAAGATAGCGGTGGGAAACACGGGCGCTGGTCATGGTTCCGCTATCCGTACCTGCACGAAGGCGACACGCTCGAGAAGCGGCGAGCGGTGCGCGCCTTCCTCGCCAGCAGTGGCTACCGCATAGCGCAGACCACCATCGACTTCGAGGACTATCTCTGGAACAGCGCACACGCGCGTTGCTGGATGAAGAAAGACGCGGAAGGCCTCGACTGGCTGCGCGAGAGCTATCGCACCGCCGCCCGCGAGTTCATCAGGCTGGACATCGCCAATTCCCGCGCCGCCTTCGGCCGCGACATCCACCACGTGATGCTCCTGCATCTCGGGTCGTTCAGCTCGCACATCCTGCCGGACCTTTTCGATATCCTCGATGAAGAGGGGTTCGAAATCGTCACGCTCGAGGAAGCGCAGAAAGATCCGGCGTACGACTACGATCCGGATGTCGCCGACCCGCGCGGCGGCACTCTCGTGGAGCTCGCGATGAAGGCGAAGAACATTCCCTGGCCCGCCAACGCGCCAAAAAAGCCGCGCGATCGCCTGGCCGCCATCTGTAACTAGTTAGCGCATTTACACGCCATCCGGCCGCACAGGGGCTCCGGACGCCGCCGAATCGTAGATCGCCCGCACCAGCGCCACGGCCTTGCGCGCCTCGCTGCCCTCGATGAAGAACGGCCGCTGCTCGCGGATACCATCGATGAAATCCTGGATCTGCCGCCGGTGGCCTTCGAAATTGATGGCCATGGGGTTGGCGGCGCCCGATCCCTTGGCGCTGGTCTCGCGCGCCCTGCGAATCGCTTCGTCTTCCGGCGCCGCGACGCGAAATTCCCAGCTCGCGATGTCGTCGTCTTCCATGACCGCCGAACCGTTCTCGCCGCAGATTTCGATTCGGCGGGAGAATCCGGGCCATAGCGCGGTGCTGGCTTCGATGGTGCCGAACGCACCGCTGCCGAAACGCAGCGCGGCGACGGAGGTGTCTTCGGATTCGATGGCGTGAACACGCTGCGTGGTCCAGGCAAACACCTCCACCGGCATGCCGGCGAACCACTGCAGCAGGTCGACACCGTGAATCGCCTGGTTGATGACTGCGCCGCCGCCGTCCTGCGAAATCCTGCCCTTCCAGCCCGTGTAGTACCCGGGGGTGCGATTCCACTTCACGTAGCAACTGGCGAGCACCATGCGGCCAAAACGCCCGGCGTCGACCGCCGCCTTGAGCGAACGGGCGGCATCACCGAAGCGCGCCTGGAAAATGGAGCCGACGCGCACACCTGCCTTCGCGGCTTCGTGCAGTATGTGATCCGTACCCTCGACGGTGGAGTCGAGCGGTTTCTCGATCATCAGGTGTTTGCCGGCGCGGATCGCCGCGAGCGCGGGCACGAGGTGCAGCGCCGACGGCGTGCTGATGCACACGGCATCGAGATTCGGCTGCGCGAGCAGCTGAGCCACATCATCCGATGCGAAACCCATGCCGTGCTCCGCTGCGAACTTTTCGGCGGTGGCGCGCGTGCGGCTGACGACGCCCACCAGGTGTCCGCCTTGGGACGCTGCCACGGCGCGCGCGTGGAAATTCGCGATGGCGCCCGCACCGATGAAACCGAAACCCAGTGTTTGACTCACTTCGTTTCCTTGCGGAGCATGTCAGTGCGCGAGCGCGATCGGGTCGTTGCGGTACACGGCATCGCGGAAGATCTTGTGCAGGGACCCGTCGAACGGCCGAACCTGCGTGAAGAACACCGCGGTGATGTCGTTCTTCGGATCCACCCAGAACAACGTGCTGGCTGCGCCGTCCCAGAAAAACTCGCCGACCGCACCGGAAGGTTCCTGCGCATCCTTCGGCGGCGCGATGCGCACGGCGAAATCGATGCCGAAGCCCACCTGACCCTTGTTGGGCAGCCAGCCCTTGTCGGTGACTTCCTTCGGCATGGCGTCGGTGGCCATGAGCCTGACGGTCTCGGGCTTGAGGACTCGCGCGCGACCGAGCTTCCCGCTACCTGCCAACATGCGCGCGAACTTCATGTAGTCGTCGATCGTGGAGACGAGGCCGTAGCTGCCGGGCTTCTGCGGCCACGCGGCGCTGTTGAACCGGTAGGCCTCCTCGTCCGTCTGGCGAGTGAGCGTGCCGCCATCGCGTGTGTAGATCGCCGCGAGCTGCGGGCGATCCGCGTCGGTGGGCAGGATGGTGTACCGCGTGGAGGTCATGCCGAGCGGACGCAGGATGTGCAGCATGAGAAATTCGTCGAATGGCACCCCGGAGATTTTTTCGACGAGATATGCCTGCACGTCGACGACGTCGCTGTATTTCCACTGCGTGCCGGGTTGATAGCTCAAAGGAACCTTGGCGAGCCGGGCGGACACTTCGGGCAGTGCGTTGTCGAGGTTGCGGGGATCGATCTGCCGGTAGATAGCCGTGACCGCCTCGGGGGAGCCATCGCCGTGGAACCCCGCCGTATGACGCAGGATGTCGCGCACGGTGATGGGCCGCTTCGGCGCTTCGTATTTCGGCTGGCCGTTGGCGTCGAGGCCCGCGTAGACCTTCACGTCGGCAAACTCCGGCGCGTAAACGGAGAGCGGCGCGTCGAGGTCGAACTTGCCGCGCTCGTACAGCCGCATGAGCGCCACACCGGTCACCGGCTTGGTCATGGAGAAAATCTGCACGATGGTGTCGCGCGTCATCGGCTTGTTGTTTTCGCGATCAGAGAGGCCGAAGGCGCCGAAGTAGGCCTCCCGCCCGCGTTCGTACACCAGCGCCGAAACTCCGACGGCCTTCTTGCCGTCGATGATACTTTTCAGCGCGCTGTCGATGGCCGCCGGGTCGACGAGCGGTGGTGGCGGAGGGACGGGAACGACCGGCGTCGGCGGCGATGCTGGAGCGGGCTTCGGCGCATCCGCTGCGACGGCCGAACCCAACACGCCCGTGATAATCACCGAAGCAGCCAGTTTGAAAAACTTCATCGATCCCCTCCTCGTTTAGGCGTGGAACACCCGACGCGCGCCTTCGACAGAACCACATCGTCGATCCACAGATTTTGATCGTTGGCCGAGTCCGCGTATCGCTCGAAGCCGATGTAAAAGCTGTCGAATTTCGGCGGCGCGCGCCACTCACCTTGCAGATCGTTGCCGCGGCAGGCCTTGGCAGCCGTGGCCCTTCCGGCAACGTGCACGACCTTGCGTCCGTCGAGCCAGAACTGCATTTCATTCGAAGCGACTTCCATATGCCATTCGACGCAGGTCCAGCGCTTCACGGGCAGGGTCCGGTCCGAATTCTGCTTGCAATCGGTGGTGACCGGCGGTGTGGTTTCGAAATTGGCCATGAGCTGCGTACCACCCTTGCCTTCCAGCCCCAGCCGGTAGATGGCGTTGTAGCGGTCGTCGGCGGAGCGGCCCTCTCCCTGCAACAGGGTCCAGTGCACGGCCGTCCCACCTGGCACGGCTTCAGGCGCTTCGTCGAGAAACACCATGGCGCGGCCGAACATGCCGGACATGGCCGCAGGCACCGGAGTCCCGAGGTGAATGGCCACGTAGCCACGCCGGTAGTTTGCACCGCGCGGAGTGAAGATGTGCAACGCCTGGTGGCCGCTGTAGGCGTGATCGGCATCAACCGAGATGACGGCACCGGACTTGAAGGTGGCTTCGCTCCAGGGTGCGCCAGGGAATTCGGCGGTTGCGTGGGATTCGAAATCGTCGGTGAAGAGGATTGGATGATCAGCGGCTGGAGATGAACTCGGGCAAAGGACGAAGAGCAAGGTCGCGACCGCGGGTGCAGCCGCCATTTTTCGAAGACGAAAAAATGGGCGTAGTCCGCTCACGGGTGAGCCACGGCGATGATTCGGTAACAGACCTCGAGCGTGGGCATGGGAACGCGAAATTCGCGGGCTTTTTCCAGCGCGTAGCCCAGGGTCTCCTCGTACTCGAGCCGGCTGCCACGCAACACATCCTGTTGTGCCGACATGCGGTGCTCCGGCGAAGTCTCGAAAAACTTCTGGCCGATGCCACGCACGATTTCAATTGCCTGGGCGTCGGAGCCGTGCACGATGCTGGGTACGGGCAGCGGCGGCATGTCGGTGAGCTCGATCTTCATGGCCGCGGCCAGCGCTGCGGCCTCGCGCACGATACGCACGATGACCATGGCGCTGCGTTCGTCCATGAGGAACTTCCAGGTGATCTGCCGCGTGAGCACCGCGAGCGGAAACTGCGCGATCCATCCGGCGAACTTCGACCACTCGCGCGTGCGGATGTTGGATGCCGCTGCGCAGCGCACTCCGGCGGAGTCGATGAGCGCGGCCAGCGCCTCCGCACGCGGGCTCGAGCCGCCCTTCTCTTCACCGAGGTGCAGGCAGACGTTGCGTGTGAACTTCACTTCGCCGTTGGCGAGGAGTTCCCCGCTGAAATCCGCCATGGCGCCTAGCACGCGCGAAAACCCGAATAACCGCGCCAGCAGTTCGTTCTTGAGTACGCCATTCTGCACCGAGAAGGCATTCTCGAGCCGCAGGTGCTTGAGAGTGTCCAGGCTGTTCGCGGAATCGATGGCCTTGGTGGCGATGATCAGCGTGTCGGTGTCCACCAGCTTCGAAGGGTTGTCCACCACGATGGGACGCGCCTTGATGTCCGAGAGGCCGTTGAGCACCAGCCCCTGGCGTTGCAGGACGCGCGCGCGTTCGCCGCGCGCGATCATGACGACGTCGTGTCCGGCGCGCGACAGGTGCGAGCCGAGAATGGTGCCTAGCGCGCCGGCGCCGAGAATCGCAAACCGCATGAGCTTCCGTGCTCCCTATTTCTTCCGGTACTTCTCGAACCAGGCCAGGATGTTATCCACCTTGGCGATGAGATTGCTGGGACGGCCCGTCATGCCGTGCGAAGCTTCGGGAATGCGCACCATCAGGGTATCGACCTTGCGCAGCTTCAGCGCCTGGTAGTACTGCTCCGACTCGGAGATCGGCGTGCGGTAGTCAGCCTCACCGGTGAGCAGCATGGTGGGCGTCTTTACGTTCCCCACCAGCGACAACGGCGAACGCTTCCAGTATTGCTCCGGCTGTTCCCAGGGCTGCGCGCCGAACCAGTACTTGTAGAAGAAATTGTTGGCGTCCGAGGTCAGGACGAAGCTCGACCAGTTGATCACCGGCTTGGCGACCACGGCCGCACGGAAGCGATCCGTCTTGCCGACGATCCACGCGGTGAGCACTCCACCTCCGGAACCGCCGGTGACAAAAAGATTGCTGGTGTCGACGTTCCCCTCGGCGATCAACGCATCGACGCCCGACATGAGGTCGTCGTAGTCGTTGCCGGGATAGGCGTGATGGATGAGATTGCCGAATTCCTCGC
This sequence comes from Steroidobacteraceae bacterium, assembly GCA_035630995.1. GTDB lineage: Bacteria > Pseudomonadota > Gammaproteobacteria > Steroidobacterales > Steroidobacteraceae > CADEED01. Next base: position 22,785 of record DASQJS010000118.1, read on the forward strand.
CGTAGCTCGTGCTGCCGCGCGGGTTGGTGTACAGCACGATGTATCCCGCGGCCGCGTACAGCTGCAGCTCGGTGGTGTAGTTGGGACCGTAAGCGGTGAACGGACCGCCGTGGATCTCGAGCACCAGCGGGTATTTCTTCGCCGGGTTGAAGTCGGGCGGCGTGATCACCCAGCCCTGGATTGCCCGCTGATCATGCGAACTCTTCCAGTTGAGCTCGCGTACCTGGCCCAGCGCCCTGGCACCGAAGAGATCGTCGTTGAGCGCGGTGAGCAGTTTCGTGGCACCACCTGCAGTGGCCGTCGCGACATCGGCAGGCCGCGAGGGCGCATTGTGCGTGAATGCCACGCGCCCATTGCGCGCGACGCTGTACATGCCGGAGGTGTACGGACGGCCGAGGTCCGTGCCACCCAGGCCTTCGGCGATATTGCGCACCTTGCCGTCCAGCGACACCACGCCAAGCTTTTTCACTCCGCGCTCGTCATACGAGAAGTACACGCTGCGGCTATCGGCGGCCCAGCGCGGATTCTCGATGTCCTCGTCGAACTGTGCCGTCACGACCCGCGAGTTCTTCCCGTCGGTATCCATCACATATAGATGAGTAACCTGGTATCCCTGCAGCCGGTCGTCGAAGCCCAGGTAGGCGATTCGCTTGCCATCGGGCGACACCACGGGGGAGTTGTCGGGACCGTCGCGCGTGGTGAGTTGGGTGAGTTTCTGCGTCGCGATGTCGACGTCGAATACTTCGCTTTCCTGCGGATCGCGCTCCCAGTCCGGGCCACGATTGGCCGAAAACACGATGCGCTTGCTGTCGGGAGTGAAGGACAGCGGTCCACCATCGTTGAACTCGCCCTCGGTGAGCTGGCGCGGCGTTCCGCCTTCCGCGGAAACGATGAACACGTGCTGGTAGCCGGCCTCGAGATAGCCCTCGCCATCGGCGCGATAGATGACCGAATCGATGACTTTCACGGGCGGCGCCCACTGCGCGCCCTCGGGTTTTTCCGGCGGCGTCGCGAGCGGTGGCTTCTTCACCGGCACGAGTTGCGTGAACGCGATCGACTTGCCGTCCGGCGACCAGGCGATGGCTTCCGGTGCTTCGACGAGATTGGTCAGCAATGCCGTCTGTCCGGAATCCATCCAGCGCACGTAGAGCTGCGGACTGCCCTCGGCCGCGGACACGTACGCGAGGCGCGTGCCATCTGGCGACCAGCGTGGCGAGCTGAAATTCCTGGACTCGGACCTGAGGGGACGGTTGTTAGCGCCCGTGGCGTCGACGACCCACAGATTGCGGCGCGCGCGGTCGGTCATGATGTCGTGACTGACACGCACGTAGACGATGCGGTTGCCGTCGGGAGAGATCTGCACGTCGTCGGCGTATTCGAGCTGGAACACGTCGATGGAATGCAGGCGCCGCGACTCGGGCAGATCGGCCGCGCCAGCGCAAACAGCAAACAACAATGCCGTGGCGGACACGGCGAGCGAACGGAATTTCATGGGGAATCCTGCGAAAGAAAGTGAGCGTACTTTAACCGAGTGAGCACACCGCGTAACCTCGACCAGAGGATGTTGTCCGGGAGGGAATCATGCGTACGATCTGCTGGCACGTGTTTATCTCGATGGGGGCGGCAATGGGTGCTACTTCCGCGCAGGCGGCGGACGCCGCACCAGACCGTGAGGTCTCGCTCACCATCTACAACAAGAACATCGCTCTCATCGAGCATGTGCGCCCCATCAGCGCTCCGGCAGGCCGGCAACGCATCGAGTTTACGGGCGTCTCGGCGCAAATCGTTCCAGAGACCGTGAGCTTCATCGCGCCCAACGTGGTGCTGGTCGAGCAGAACTTCGACTACGACCTGCTGACGCCCGCCAAGCTCATGGAAAAGGCGGTTGGCAGCCAGGTTCGCGTGGTGCGCGTGAATCCGGCCACCGGAGCGGAAACCACCGAAACCGCGGAGGTTCTCTCCACGGTGGGCGGCGTGGTGTTGCGCATCGGAACCCGCATCGAGGTGCTGCGCGAAGACAATCTGCCCACGCGTGTCATCTTCGACAAGGTGCCGGAAAACCTGCGCGCGCAGCCGACGCTATCGGTGCTGGTCAACGCGGCGAAACCGGTCAACGAAGTCGCGCGCCTCACCTACCTGTCGCGCGGCTTCACCTGGTCCGCGGAATATGTGGCCCTGTTCGATGAGACCCGCGGCACCACCTCGATGCAGGGCTGGATCACGCTGCGAAACACCTCGGGCACGAGCTTCACCAATGCGCGCACACAGCTGATTGCCGGTGACGTGAATCTGGTCGATTCAGAGGAGCAGTGGTGGACGCGGTGGCAACAACGGCGCAGTACCAGTCAACGATCCGCGGGCACCGAAAGTACCGGCCGCCAGCAGCTTGGCGACTACTACGTTTACCCGATCAGGCAACTCACCACGGTCGCGAACAACCAGACCAAGCAGGTGAGTTTCATCGACGCCGAAAACGTCAAGGCCAGCAAGGGTTATGAGTTGAGTTTCTATGGCTTCCAGTCGAACACCGAGCCGCAGTCCGCGGAAATCCGCATGCGAATTGAAAACTCGAAAGCCGCCGGCATGGGTGAACAGCTGCCGAGCGGCGTGGTGCGCATCTACATGCGCGACGCCCGCGGCCAGCCGCAGTTCGTCGGCGAAGACCTCATCAGTCACACCAGCGCGGCTTCCGAGCTGGCGCTCAAGATCGGCGATGCGTTCGATGTCACCGTGCAGCCCACTCTGCTGGAGACCCGGCGAATCACCAAGCGCAAGTCTGAATTCGACATGAGTTACCTCGTGCGCAGCGCCCGCGGCACACCCAGTGTCGTGACGCTGCGCCAGTTTGGCCTGTGGCGCCAGAACGAAATGCTCAAGGAATCGATCGTGGGCCGGCGCACCGACGCCAACAGCTTCGCCTGGGACGTTCCGGTGCCGGCCAACGGCGAAACGACCCTGACATTCACCGTCGCCACCAGCTGGTAACACGCGTGCGATCGACGACGTTCATCGTGATGGCGCTGCTGGCCGGCGCGCATTCCGCGCGCGCCGATACGATGGAGGTCGTATCCCCGCGGGCCGACGCCGTGTCCGTGACTATCTACCGAGACCTGTTCGCGCTGGTCACCGAAACCCGCACGGTGGATCTGCCCGAGGGGCCGGTGACGCTGTCGTTCGATGGCGTGGTCGAAACGCTGCTGCCCGAGTCGGCAGTGGTCACCGACCTCGGCCGTGCGCTCGAGGAGCGCAACTTCGACTACGACCCCCTCTCTCCGAACAGCCTGCTGGCCAGATCCATCGGCAAGCACGTGACGATCACGCGCACGCTCCCGGGCGCAGGCAGGGTCGTGCAGACCCGCGCGGTCATCGCAGCCGCGAATGCCGGTGGCATCACGCTGCGCACCGAATCGGGCAACGAGGCATTGCACTGCTCGGGAATTCCCGAAAGGCTCACGTTCGATGAAATCCCCGCTGACCTGAATGCGCGGCCCACACTGTCGATCCGGCTCGCCGCAGGCCCGGCCGGCAAACGCACGATTCGCCTGAGCTACCTCGCCCATGGCTTTGCGTGGAAATCCGACTATGTGGCAAGGCTCAACGCCACCGGCAATCGCATGAGCCTCACCGGGTGGATCACGCTGCAGAATTACACCCAGGCAAATCTGCGCGGTGCGCAGGTGCAGGTGGTCGCCGGAAAATTGCACCTGGTCGACAAGCAGGAAGGCGGTTCGAGCCTCACCGGTGACAGCGAAGACTTCGACGACGAATTCCGGCTGAACCAGGCGCGTGAAAGTGCGCTGCAGGACCTGCAGCGCGAGCTCGAGCCAAAGGACAGCACGTTGCAGCTGTTCAGCGGCTGTCACGCACTTCCGGTTCCAGACACTCGCAACGACAAGCTGTCCGATTTTGCGTCGGCGGAAATCGTCGTCACTGGTTTTCGCGGGACCATGCGGATGAGCATGAACATGAAGCGCGATGTGATGACCGCGGTGCGTGAAGAACTCGGCGACTACCAGCTCTACCGGCTGCCCTGGGCCACCGACCTGAACGCGCGGCAGACCAAACAAGCCGTGTTCCTCGTCAAACCTCGCGTGAAGGTCGACCGCTTCTACAGCTTTGCCTTCGACGCCGGGAACATCGAGGCGCTGGAAACGTATACACCCGAGTCGATGTTCGCGTTTGACAATCGAAAGTCCTCCGGGCTGGGTGAGCCGCTGCCGCAAGGCCTGGTGCGCATGTTTGAAACCGCCGGGAGTGGCGACGTTTTCCTCGGCGAATCACGCATGGACGACAACCCCGTGAACGTCCCGGTGGAACTCGCACTGGCACAGGCGATCGACCTCGCACTGACGATCGACGTCGATCCGGGCGATCCAGAGGAATTGCGTGATGCCAATCTCGACGAACGCGCCGATATCTTCGCGCGGTTGTGCACATACGCGTAATGGCGGATCTCGAGAGTCACCGGCACGCCCTTGGCGTTGAGTGCGTGCAACTCGACATCGGTGCGT
>DASQJS010000119.1:0-18718 GCA_035630995.1 Steroidobacteraceae bacterium
GAACATGCCGGGGGTGAAACGCCGGTCGGCGTTCTTGAACAGTCCGCGCGCGTGAATGGTGCCCGTGTTCGGGTCGAGCTCGTTGTCGAGGAAGACCATGACGCCTTCGTGCGGATGGCCCTGTTCATTGGCGCTTCCGACGCACACCGGATTTTGCGTGTCGCGCGAGCTGCCACGTTCGCCGCGCAGGGCCATGTCGACGTACTTGAGGTATACCTGCTCGTCGCCGTCGAACGAGACGTAGATGGGATCGATCGACACCACCGTGGTCAGCAGAGTCTGGCCTGCAGCGACGAGGTTACCGGCGGTGATCTCGGCTCGGCCCACAAGGCCCGAGATCGGCGCGCGCACCTCGGTGAATGACAGGTCGAGCGCGGCGGATTCCACCGCCGCTTCGGACGCCTGGAGATTGGCGGCGGCCTGCTCGTTGCCCGAGATGCGCGCATCGAATTCCTCTTGCGAGATCGCGCGCTTTTCAATGAGCTTCTGGGCGCGGACGCGCTCGGACTCGGCCAGTGCGGCCTGGGTGCGTGCGCGCGTCAGCTCGGCCTGCGCGTGTTTGAGAGTGGCCTGGTAGGGGCGGGGATCGATGACATAGAGAATGTCGCCCTTCTTCACCTCGTGGCCCTGCGCGAAGCGCGTCGCCATCACATAGCCGGAAACGCGCGGCCGCACCTCGACCCTTTCAACGGCTTCAAAGCGGCCGGTGAACTCGTCGAACTCGGTGATCGACTTCGAGACGACCATGGCGGCCTGCACCGGTGGCGGAGCGGCTGGGGTTTCGGCGGCTTCATTGCGCGCGCAGCCAGCGAGAATGAGAGCGGCCAGAGGAAGAATGAAAGCGGGGGCGAGTGATGACTTGTCGATGGGCACGGGGAATCTCCCTTCAGGTTGTGAGGCATATCCTCCGCTCCCGCGCCTCGCCGCACATTGACCGGGTGAGGCACGGACTGGGGCTATTGCGGAAGGGCGTGACCTACCCCTTTCGGGGTAGAACGCGGAGCGCGCGCAAGAGAGAATGTCATCGGCGCACGAACCCGGTGCTGACTTGTCCGTAACACGAGTTAAGGAATTCTCAACGATGCCAACCCACATGGAGATCGTGCTGCAGGCCGCGGCCTTCGCGGCGGAGAAGCACCGCAACCAGCGCCGCAAGGACGCGGAAGCCTCGCCCTACATCAATCATCCGATCCAGCTCGCGTACATCCTCGTGCAGGCGGACGTCGAGGATCCCATCGTGCTGGCCGCCGCGCTGCTGCACGACACGATCGAAGACACGAACACCACGCACGATGAGATCGAGATCGTGTTCGGTCACGAGATCGCGAACATCGTCGTCGAGTGTTCCGACGACAAGACTCTCGACAAGCTCGAGCGCAAGCAGGCGCAGGTGGATCACGCCGCGCACATCAGCAATCGCGCCAAGCTCGTGAAGCTCGCCGACAAGATCGCCAATGTGAGCGACATCGACGGCGCGCCGCCCGCCGGCTGGTCGCTCGAGCGCAAGCGCGAATACTTCGATTGGGCCAAGCGCGTGGTGGATAAGATGCGTGGCGTGCACCCAAAGCTCGAAGCTCGTTTCGACGCGGAATACGCCAAGCGCCCATGACCTCCATCGTTCGATGGCTGCTGCTCGCCAATGTCGCCGTGTTCGGGCTGCAACAGCTCTCCCGCGATGAGTTGCTGATCCATTTTGCGTTGTGGCCGCTCGGGGCCGGTTTCGAGCCCTGGCAGCTCGTCACCTCGGCATTCCTGCACGACAATCTTCCGCACATCGCACTCAACATGTACGCGTTGTGGATGTTCGGCAGCATGGTGGAACGTGTGCTCGGACCCGGGCGATTCGCCTGGGTCTACCTCGCATCGGTTCTTGCGGGGAGCCTGGTTCAACTGCTCGTGGTGACGATGGCACTCGATCGGGGGATCACCCCCACGGTCGGAGCCTCGGGCGGAGTGTTCGGTATTTTGCTGGCATTCGCCATGCTGTTTCCGCACAGCCGCCTGTACATCATTCCGGTGCCGGTTCCTCTCAAGGCATGGGTGGTGGTCGCCGGTTACGCGGCCATCGAATTGGCGAGCGGCGTCATGGGCACGAGCCAGGGTGTGGCGCACTTCGCGCATCTCGGCGGCATGTTAGGTGCCGCTGTCGTGATGCTCGCCATCGGTTTTCGGAAAAGTGTGCAGCCGCCCGGAGATCTGCGCGGTCCTTAGAAACACATGAACGCCGGACACCCGCACGACCGCCAGTGGCTGTACGCCGCCGTACTGGCGCGCTCCGTGGCCACCGGCATGATGGGTGTGTTGCTTGGCATCTATCTCGCGAGTCTGGCACTCGACGCGAATGCCATCGGTGTTGTCATCGGCCTCGGGCTGGCCGGCGCCGCATTCGGCACACTGCTGGTCACGTATTTTTCGGATCGCTTCGGCCGGCGGCGAACGCTGTTCGTCATCACCGCGCTCACCGTGTGCGGCGCGGTGATGCTGGCCTTCTCGATGTCGCCGCTGACCCTGGGACTCGCCGCATTCCTCGGCATGGTCAACGGCATGGGGCGCGACCGCGGCGCCGCATTGGTGGTGGAGCAGTCGGTGCTGCCCGCCACCGTCACCGACAGCCAGCGCACGATGGCGTTTGCGAAGTACAACGTATTGCAGGACGTCGGTCACGCGGCAGGGTCGCTGCTCGCCGCGGCCCCGGCATTGTTTCAGCGATTCACGTTGCTCGATGCCGCGCACTCCCTGAAAGCGTCGATCTTCGTCTACGTGGCGTTGTCACTGTTGCCGTTCCTGGCCTATCTGCGCCTTTCAGATCGCGTCGAGGTTCCCGCAACTACACGAGCGGGGATCACCCCCGCCACACGCAAGGTTCTGCTCAAGCTCAGCGGGCTGTTTGCCATCGATGCCATCGGCGGCGGGTTTCTCACCACCGCGTTGCTGGCGTACTTCTTCTACGAGCGCTTCGGCGTCGGCATCGAGGCCATCGGCGTGCTGTTCTTCATGGCGCGCGTCGCCAATGCGCTATCGCATTTCGCAGCGGCCTGGTTGGCGCGGCGCATCGGTCTCGTGAACACGATGGTGTTCACCCACATCCCCTCGAGCGTGCTGCTGCTGACCGTGCCTTTCATGCCGACCTTTCCAGTGGCCGCGGCGCTGTTCCTGTTGCGTGAATCCCTGGTCGAAATGGATGTGCCGACGCGCCAGTCGTACGTCATGGCGGTGGTACGCCCGGAAGAGCGGACCTTCGCTTCGGGCATCACTCACCTGGTGCGCATGGCCGGCTGGGCCGTGGCGCCGGCGTTTGCCGGCCTCCTGATGACCGGCACTTCGTTAGCTGCACCTCTGGTGGTGGGTGCGAGTTTGAAGATCCTCTATGACATCGTGCTGTGGCGGGCCTTCCGGAAGCTCCGTCCGCCTGAGGAATCCGGCTGAAATTCTGATAGACAACCTCGCGCGCCGCTGCCAGTGTGCGGGCTAATGAACAGTGAACTCGCCCGACAGCCCAATCCGGTGGAACAGGCCCGAAACCTGCTCCGCGTGGTCTTCAAACACGAACAGGCGCGCGATCCGCGTGGCAGTGACGCAGGAACGCTGGAGCGCATGCTCGGGCACCTGCACAACATCGAGAAATCGGTCACCGCGTCCATGGAAGACCACGTCAACGCGTCGAAGCGCCTGCGGGATTTCGCGGAAACGCTGGAGCGCATGAAAGAGCGCCTATCAACCGCTCCTCACCAGGAGCAGGTATCGCAGATCAACTCATTGATCGCATCGCTGCGCAAGGCCAGCACCGAGCTCGGCGCCTCTGGTGCCCCGCCGGCCTGGGCCAGCAGCGTGCCGCGACGCCCTGCGAGCTGAAAGAAAAAAAGGCGCCCCGTGAGGGGCGCCAATGTCAGGGAAGCGTGGTTATCGCTTCGGTCGCATGTAGTTGGCAAAGATGTATCCGGCCACCTTCGGGCAGACTTCCTGGCTCGCCATCGTATCGAAGTGATAGTGAATGCCGCCGTACTCACGGCTGGCCGCCTGGTGCTCCGCGATCTGCCAGAAGCCCGTAAACGGACGCGCCACATAATTGATTCCATCGGTGCTCGACCATTGAATCGTGACCGGGATGTCATTGGTGCCGAAGTACAGCGCCAGCGCGCGGGCCGTGCTCGCTCCGATGCAGGCCATGTTGCCGGCATAGGACGGATAGGGCGGCGTAGTTAGCAGCGGCATCCAGGTCGGATCGGCGTCGGTCGCCGGATTCATGTCCTCGCCAGCGCGCTGGATGGCATGCACCGGGCGCCAGAGCTGGTAAGCGTATTTGCTGGCCTGCGCGGTCTGCACACCATCCTGCATGGCGACATTCACCAGCGCGAACAGGCGGGCGGACTCGATCAGCGACAGCTTGCGATCGCGCGCCAGGGAACGCGAGACCTGGTTCCACACGCCGCTCCACAGTTCCTTGTAGCCGACGCTGGCCCAGAGACGCGCCTGAAGCGTCTGCTCTGCCGTGCGCACGGTGCTGTTGACGCCGCCGATCGCCTTGATCTCATTCACGGCATCCGCGTACTCCTGGCTGTTCAGTGTCGGGGGGCGGCGCGGGAAATAATAATAAGGAGTGGGCAGCGCGAACGGCTTCGCATCGACCGCCTGCACGAAACCTGCCGCCGCGAAGGCCGGGGGCGTCGGTTGCCACACGCCCGGCAGCGCCGGCGGGGTGAACGTCTGGGGCGTCGACCAGCCGTCGGTGCTGCGCCAATCGAGGATCTTCTGGGCCACTTCGCGTCCCACCTGCGCGCCGAGCTGTGCGCGTGCGGGATGGATCTTCGCGAGGCGGGTGGCGAGCGCGGCGTCGTAGGTAGGCGCGCCTGCCGGCAGCAGGGCGATCAGCACGTCGTGCGCAGCCTGGGCGGCAGCCGCTTCACGAGAGGCGCCGTTCCAGGCCGGCACGCGCACGCGATAGGCGGTGTATCCGCCGTCTATGGAGTTCACCGCATCGAACATCGCGATGTGCATCATCGCGTAGGTCCTTGGCAGCGTGACGCCGGCGGAAGCCGGAATGACTCCCTCGGCAATCGTGTTCCATTCGGTAATCACCGCCGGATCGTCCGCGCGATGGACCGGTGAGTTACCGCCATGCGCAAGCGCAGGCGTAAGGTAGGCGCAGGCCGCAAGGCCCAACGCCGTGAATATCGGCTTCAACATGATCGTCTCCAAACTGAGGTGTGATTGACGGCGCGAACGATGCGCGTGTCACGTGGAAGCCGGCGTGGTAGTCGCCGTGGAATTTATCAGGATGGGGTCAGGCACCATTTGCCAGGAATCGGTGCCTGACACCATTTTTCTAACTACGGCGGTTGCCCTTCGGAAACGAGATGACGCGCGCCGCAGACGACCCGCCCGTGTGCCACACCCTGATGGACTTGGGCTCGCGGTTCTGGCAGTTCGAGCAGCGCCATCGCGCCTCGGGCGGCAGCGGCAGGGATGCGACTTCGCGCTGCCCCTTGTGCCCGCAGCGGCGGCATTCGACAAAGATGGTGTGGGAGCCTTTGGCCATGCCGCCGAGCGTACTTTGCGACACAATGTCCTCAGCAAGCGCGGGACCGCGGCACTGTATAAGCCCTTGGCCCGATGCGTGAATGCTAAAAGCAGGGTGTAATCGCGGGCGTATGGTGGCGTTCATGAAGTTCACGCGCGGCCGGATCCTGGCCCTCGCGGGCGTGCTCGCGTTGGTCGCGGCGTATGCGCTGTTCGGCTTCTTCGGCGTACCGCGCCTGTTGCACTCCCGCGCCACCGAGTTTGTCGCCCGGGAGTACGGCCGCAAGCTCGAGATCGGCGACATCCAGTTCAATCCCTTCACGCTGGTGCTGCAGGTGCACGGCCTGTCATTCCCCGACAGCGAGGGCCAGCCGCTGGTGGGTTTCCGTCAATTGATGGTCGATCTGAATGTGTCTTCGGTGTTTCGCCTGGGCCCGAGTTTCGCTGCCATCGAACTCACCGAGCCGTTTACCGGCCTCGTCGTCCGCAAGGACGGCACGCTCAATCTCGTGGATCTCATCCGGCCATTCAAATCTCCACCGGATCCGGCCGCGGCGGCAGACGAACCATTGAAGCTGTACATCGAGCGGTTCGGCGTAAGGTCGGGACGCATCGACTTCGAAGACCGGGCACGCGCCACGTTGTTCAAGACGCGCCTTGCGCCCATCACCTTCGAGCTGCGCGATTTCGCCACCACGGGCGAAGCCGGCAACGCGTATGCCTTGCGGGCCGCGTCGGTCGACGAGGAGCGCTTCAACTGGAATGGCACATTCGAGACCACGCCGTTCACCTCGCGTGGCCGGTTCGAAATCGCGAACCTGCGCGCCACGACCTTGTGGTCCTACCTGCGCGATGCGCTGCCCTTCGAGCTCACGAGCGGCATGATCAATGTTCAGGGCGAATACGACTTCGCGGCGCGCGATTCGGGCCTGAAGCTGAACGTGAATGACGTGACCGCGACGGATCTGTCGCTGCACGGTCCGAACCAGCCCGCGGACGACGTGAAGCTCGCGAAGCTTTCCATCACGAATACCCGCTTTGACCTGCGGCAACGGCGCGTCGATGTCGGGAATGTGATTCTGTCGGGTGCCGCGGTGCGCGCGAGGCGCGACGGGCAGGGCAGCATCAACCTGCTCGCGCTGCGCGGCGCCGACACGTCGGAGCCCACGGCCGAAGTCGCGCCCGCGGCTTCCGGCGAAGCCACTCCGGCGTGGGTGCTGAACGCGCCGGACATCGCCATGGAAGGCGCCAGCATGGATGTGGAAGACGGCCTGGTGAAACCGGCGGCCACGTTCAAGCTCGCACCCATCGACGTGAAGGTGACCGGCTACAGCAACGCGCCCGGCACACAGGTGCAGATCGATGCGACTGTGGGCATCGATGGCAACGCGAAGTTTGCCGCCAAGGGCCAGGCGGCGCTGGATACGGCGGCCATGTCCATGCACCTGGAGGTTGGGGCCTTCGATCTCGCCTCGTTGCAGCCGTATCTGGGCACGTACACGCAGATGACCCTCTCCCGAGGCATGCTCAATGCGGCACTCGATCTCAAACGCAACGAAGCGAGTGCGCTCGGCATCACGGGCTCCGTCGAGGTGACGAAGCTGCACACCGTCGACAACGCGCTCAAGCAGGAATTCATCACCTGGGATCGCCTGCGTCTCACCGGGCTCGAATATTCTCCGCAGCCCGCGCGGCTGCGGATCGGCACCCTGGCGGCCAGTGCGCCGTACGCGCGGTTCATCATCGCGCCCGACCAGACTACCAACGTCAGCAAGGTCCTCAGCGCACCTTCGGGCAGTACACCGGCACCGATCCAGACAGTGGACCAGGGCGACGGACCCAGGGCTGCATCGCCGTCACCGCTGCGCGTGAGCATCGGCGCGATTCGCATCGTCAATGGCGCCGCCAACTTCGCCGACTACTGGATTCAGCCCAACTACGCCGTGAATCTGCAGAACATGAACGGCAGCATTCTCGGGCTGTCGTCGGATCCCAAGTCGCGCGCCCAGGTGGAATTCGAAGGCAAGGTGGATCGATATGCGCCGGCGAAGATTTCGGGCGACATCAACCTGTTGTCGGCGGCGCTGTACAGCGATCTCAAGGTGAGTTTCAAAGGCGTGGAGATGACGTCCGTGACGCCGTATTCCGGCCGCTTCGCGGGCTACAAGATCGAGAAGGGCAAGCTTTCCATCGACGTGGCGTATCTCGTCGAGAATCGCACGCTCTCCGCAAAGCAGCGCTTCGTCATCGACCAGCTCGAGCTCGGCGAGCGCGTGGAGAGCGAAGATGCCGTGCGGCTGCCGCTCAAGCTCGCCGTGGCGCTTCTGAAAGATCGCAATGGCGTCATCGACATCGACCTGCCCATGACGGGCAGCCTCGACGATCCGCAGTTCCGCATGGGTCCGCTCATCTGGAAGGCGTTCGTGGGTCTCATTTCCAAGGCCGCGACCGCCCCGTTCAAACTACTCGGCAGCCTGTTCGGCGGTGGCGAGGAAATGAACATCATCGAGTTCGAGGCCGGCAGCGCCGCGCTCGAGCCGGCGGCGCAGGAAAAGATTGTCTCCATCGCCAGGGCGCTGACCGAGCGGCCCGGCCTGCAGCTGGAGGTGCCGACCACCTATTCGCCGGAGCTCGATCGCGAATCGATCAATGCGCGAAGACTCGAAGGCCTGCTGCGTTCACTGCCGAAATCGGATGATCTGGCGCTGGCGGATCCGGCGCAGCGGTTCGAATTGCTCATGTCGCAGTACCGCGCCGACTACGGCACCAGGACGGAGTTGCCCCCGGCCGCGCTGGCGCTCAATTCCACGCGGAAGGGAGAACGTGCGCCGGAGGCGATTGCGACCGCGAACCAGGAGCTCCAGCAGGCAATAACGCAGAAGCACGCGGTCACCGATACGGATCTCGAGCAGCTCGGCCAGTCGCGCGCCCGCGCGATTCAGGATGCGTTGCTGGGGGCGGGTACGCTCGACGCGACCCGCGTCTTCATCCTGGGCGCCAACCCTTCGGCGCCCACAGACAGCAAGAAGGTGCGCCTGGAGCTGAGCCTGAAGTAGCGGGGCGCTTTCGCGCCCCACGGCCGATCAGGGTCGCTGCAGGAATCCACGCTCGGCTTTCTTGGCTTTCTTCGCCGCGCGCTTTTCGTCGGGCGTTTTCGCGGCCTTCTTCTTCTGGTTCTTCTTCTGGTCCATTCCCTTGCTCATGGCCGTCGCTCCAGTGTTGTGAGAAGTCGCGAGACTAGCAGCCATTGGCGTTGGCGTCATCGCAGAATTCCCGGCAGATCGAGCCCATGTTTGCGCGCGGTATCGAGTGCGATGTCATAGCCCGCGTCGGCGTGGCGCATCACGCCGGTCGCCGGATCGTTCCAGAGTACGCGCGCGATGCGTTTGGCGGCGGCCGCGGACCCATCGCACACAATGACAACGCCGGCGTGCTGCGAAAATCCCATGCCCACGCCGCCGCCATGATGAATCGAAACCCAGGTGGCGCCCGATGCCGTGTTCAACAACGCGTTGAGCAGCGGCCAGTCCGAGACCGCGTCCGATCCGTCGCGCATGGCTTCGGTCTCGCGGTTGGGGGAGGCGACCGAACCTGAATCGAGGTGATCGCGGCCGATGACGATGGGCGCCTTGAGCTCGCCGCTCGCCACCATGTCGTTGAATGCCAGCCCCAGCCGGTGCCGGTCGCCGAGCCCCACCCAGCAGATGCGCGCGGGCAGGCCTTGGAACTGGATGCGTTCGCGCGCCATGTCGAGCCAGCGGTGCAGGTGCACGTCTTCGGGCAGGAGTTGCTTGACCTTGGCGTCGGTCCTGGCGATGTCTTCGGGATCGCCCGACAGCGCCACCCAGCGGAACGGCCCGACGCCACGGCAGAACAGCGGACGAATGTATGCCGGGACGAAACCGGGAAAGTCGAATGCGTTCTTCACACCTTCTTCGAGCGCCACCTGGCGTATGTTGTTGCCGTAATCCACGGTGGGTACGCCGGCCTTTTGAAAATCGAGCATGGAATGCACGTGCGATGCCATGGATGCCCTGGCTGCCGCGCTCACGGTGGTGGGATCCGTGATGCGGGTCGCCAGCCATTTCTCCACGGTCCAGCCGATGGGCAGATAGCCGTTGATGGGATCGTGGGCCGAGGTCTGATCCGTCAGCAAATCCGGGCGAACGCCGCGGCGGTAAAGGTCAGGAAGAACTTCGCCCGCATTGCCGAGCAGTCCGACGGAAACCGGCTTCTTCTCGATGCAGGATTTCTCGATGATGTTCAGCGCCTCGTCGATGTTGTCCGTGGCGTGATCGAGGTAGCCGGATTTCAAACGCATGTCGATGCGTGAGCGCTGGCATTCGATGGCGAGACATGACGCGCCTGCCATGACCGACGCCAGCGGTTGCGCGCCGCCCATGCCCCCGAGCCCGGCGGTGAGCAGCCACTTGCCCGCGAGACTGCCGTTGTAGTGCTGCCGCCCCATCTCGACGAAGGTTTCGTACGTGCCCTGAACGATGCCCTGCGAGCCGATGTAGATCCACGATCCGGCCGTCATCTGGCCGTACATCATGAGTCCCTTGCGATCGAGCTCGTTGAAATGCTCCCAGGTGCTCCAGCGCGGCACGAGGTTGGAGTTGGCTAACAACACGCGCGGCGCATCTTCGTGGGTCTGGAAGACGCCGACCGGCTTGCCGGACTGGATGAGCAGCGTCTGATCGGCCTCGAGTCGCTTCAGGGTCTCGACGATGCGGTCGAAGCTGTCCCAGTCGCGTGCCGCGCGGCCGATGCCGCCATAGACCACGAGTTCCTCCGGGCGCTCCGCCACGGCCGGATCGAGGTTGTTCATGAGCATGCGCAGCGGCGCTTCCGTGAGCCAGCTTTTTGCCGTCAGTTGTGTACCGGTCGAAGCGCGGATGACCCGGCCAGGAGCGATTCTTGGATCGGTGCGATTCATGTGGATTTACCGGCAGCAAAAGTGACGCAGGTGTCCAGAATATCGCGCAGCGCGACGCGAAGCGTGGCGGCATGCGCATCCTCGAGCGGAGCCGGCCAGTTCGCTTCGGACAGCTTTTCTTCCGGCTCATGCAGGTAGCCGCGCATCGCAAGCTCCATTTGTACCGCATGAATGCCGTTTTGCGGCTTGCCATAGTGGCGCGTGATCCATCCGCCGCGGAAGCGCCCGTTGGTGACATGGTCGAACGACGACGCTTCGCAGATCTTCTCGATGCGCGCGGTCAGTGCCGCATCACAGGTTGCGCCATTGTTCGTCCCGATGTTGAACTGCCGCAGCGTTCCGTCGAACAGTCGCGGTACCTCCGAGCGAATCGAATGTGCGTCGAACAGCACCACGCGCGCGTGGCGTGCGCGCAGTCGTTGCAGCTGGGAATTGAGCGCGGCGTGATAGGGGTCGAAGTACGCGGCGCGCCGGCGGGCAATTTCCGCGGCGTCTGGCTCGTGTCCGGCTGCGTACAGCGGTTCACCATCGAAGGTTTCGATGGGACACAGGCCCGTCGTGGCCTGCCCGGGGTACAGCGAAGCGCCGGACGGATCGCGATTCACGTCGATGACGGTGCGCGACATCGCCGTGCGCAGCGTGGTGGCGCCCATCTCGTGTGCGAAGTCGTAGAGCACGTCGACCCAGTGGTCCGCGTCTTTGCGCGCCAACCAGGGTGAGACGAGGTTCGATTCGATGTCCGCGGGGATCTCGATGCCGGTGTGCGGGAAGCTGACCAGCAGCGGGGCTTCACCGTGGTGAATCGCCAGCCATTCGAGGTGCGCGGGGGCGTTCATTCGCCTTTCCATACACGCGCATGCAGCGGATTGGAACCCATTGCGCAGACCAGCTCCGCCGGCCGCCCGACATTCCAGATGGCGAGATCGCATTGTTTGCCAGGTTCGAGCGTGCCGCGGCTTCGTGCCAGCCCGAGCGCCTGCGCGGCCGCGCGCGTGACACCGATGAGGCACTCGTCGACCGTCAGGCGAAACAGCGTGGCCGCCATGTTCATCGCCATCAGCAGGGAAGTGAGCGGCGAGGTGCCCGGGTTGCAGTCCGTGGCGATGGCCATTGCGATGCCGTGCCTGCGCAGCAGGTCGATGGGTGGCAGTCGCGTCTCGCGCAGGAAGTAGAAAGCACCGGGCAGCAGCACCGCCGCGGTGTGCGCATCGCGCATGGCCTCGATGCCAGCCTCGTCGACGAATTCGAGGTGATCCGCGGACAACGCGCGAAAGGCGGCGGCCATGACCGCACCGTGCATGTTCGAGAGCTGCTCGGCGTGCAGCTTTACGCGCAGGCCCTGGAGATTCGCGGCGTTGAAAACCCGCTTGGTCTGTTCGAGCGAGAAGCCGATGTGCTCGCAGAACGCATCGACCGAATCGACCAGTCCTTCCTTCACCAGCGCCGGCAGCATGTTCGCGCAGATCTCCGTGATGTAGTCGTCGGCGCGGCCGGCGAACTCGGGAGGCAGCGCATGCGCGCCGAGAAACGTGGTACTCACGTTGACGCGACGCTTGCGCGCCAACTCGCGGGCCGCTCGAAGTTGTTTGCGCTCGTGCTCGAGGCTGAGGCCATAGCCGGACTTGATTTCGATGGTGGTTACGCCTTCGGCGAGCAGTGCATCGAGCCGCGGCAACGCTTCGGCCACGAGCTGATCTTCACTCGCAGCGCGCGTCGCATTCACCGTCGACAGGATGCCGCCGCCTTTGCTGGCGATATCCGCATAGGAGTGGCCTTCCAGGCGCTGCTCGAATTCGTGGGCGCGATTGCCGGCGTAGACCAGGTGCGTGTGGCAGTCGATGAGGCCCGGCGTGATGAGGCGGCCCTGGCAGTCGATGTCTTCTGCAGCCGTAAGCTCCTGCGCATCGCGCGCGGGGCCTGCAAAAGTAATGAGTCCGCCCCGGCAGGCGATGAGGCCGTCGGTGACGAGCCCAAGTCCCTGGTTGCCCACGAGAGTCGCAAGGTGAGCGTTGCGCCAGATGCGGTCACAGTGCATGCCGGAACCATATAGATGAGTGGCGCGGGCCGCCAGAGGCGCGGAGCCAGCGCATATACTGCGGCTACACGCAGGAGGGAGCCCGCGATGAAGACTCTGCTTATGCTCGTCATGTTTGCGACGCTGTCGGCCAGCGCCGCGAACGATCCGCCGGCCAATCCAGCGAACGATCGCTGGGGCCGCGTTCGCTTCCTGCTCGGCACCTGGGAAGGCACCGCAAACGGAGAGCCGGGCAAGGGCACCGTCGAGCGGACCTACACCCTGGTGCTCGGTGGGCAGTTCATCGAAGAGCACAACACCAGCCGGTACGAGGCGAAGGCAGGTCAAAAACCCGAGATCCACCATCACCGCGGGTTCCTGAGCTACGACAAGGCGCGCAAGACATTCATGCTTCGCCACTTCCACGAGGAAGGCTTCGTCAACCTGTATGCGCTCGACGCCGACAAGAGCATGCCGGAGTACCTGATTTTCGACAGCGTGAGCTTCGAAAACTTCAGCAATGAATGGAAGGCGCGCGAAAGTTACGAGGTGATCTCGCCCGACGAGTTCGTCGAGGTCTTCGAGCTTGCCGAGCCGGGGAAAGATTTCGTCGAATACAGCCGCGTTCACTTTCTACGCAAGAAATAACCACGTGGCATTTCATTTCGCATCCGCGTTGCTGCCCGAAGGCTGGGCGCAGAACGTCCGCGTCGAAATCGCGGGTGGACGCTTCACGAAGCTGGAGCGCGATGTGCAACCGCGCGAGGGTGACGATCGCGTCGCCGTGGCGTTGCCCGGCATGTGCAACGTGCATAGTCACGGCTTTCAGCGCGGCATGGCGGGCCTCACGGAATTCCGCGGTCCGGAGGCAGATAACTTCTGGAGCTGGCGCACGCTGATGTATCGCTTCGTGGCGCGCATGACGCCCGAAGACATCGGCGCCATCACAGCCCAATCGTACGTCGAGATGCTCGAGAGCGGATTCACGCGCGTGGGCGAGTTTCACTACGTACACCACGATCCGGCGGGCAACCCGTACGTGAATCCGGCGGAGACCGCGATCCACGTGGCCTCCGCGGTCGCGCGCACCGGCATCGGACTCACACTGTTGCCGGTGTTCTACGCGCATGGCGGATTCGACGGCGCGAAGCCGAACGATGGTCAGCGCCGCTTCGTCACCGGCCTCGACGAGTTCGCGCGACTGATGGAGGCGAGCCGGAAAATCGTCGGCTCGCTCGAAGGCGCGAATCTCGGTGTGGCTCCGCATTCGTTGCGTGCGGTCACTCCCGAGGAACTGGCGCGGGTCGTGCCGCTCGCGGGCTCTGGTCCGGTCCACATTCATGCCGCCGAACAAACCGGCGAGGTGGAGCAGTGCCTGGCCTGGTCGGGTGCGCGACCCGTGCAGTGGCTGCTGGACCATGCCGCGGTCGACCGGCGCTGGTGCCTGGTGCATTCGACGCACGTCACGGACGAGGAGTGCGGCCGTCTCGCGGCTATTGGTGCCGTCGCCGGCCTGTGTCCCATCACCGAAGCAAACCTGGGTGACGGGATTTTCCCGGCTCCGACATACCTGGGCGCCGGGGGTGCGTTTGGCATCGGTACGGATTCCAATGTGTCGGTCGGCATGGCCGACGAGTTGCGCCAGCTCGAGTACAGCCAGCGCCTGCGCGACCGTGCCCGTAACGTCGTCGGCGCCGCAGATGCGCGTTCGACCGGTCGCGTCTTGTTCGAAGGTGCAATTCGTGGCGGAGCGCAGGCACTCGGAATCGGACCGGTCATCGGTATTGCCCAGGACGCCGCGGCCGATTTCGTTTCGTTGAATCCGGAAGCCCCGGCGCTCGGGGCGAGGGACGGCGATGCGTTGCTCGACAGCCTGATTTTCGCTGGCGGCGCCGGTTGCATCGACGGCGTGTGGCGGGCGGGTCGCAAACTCGTGGCGGATGGCCAGCATCTCGAACGCCGCGCGATCGCGCAGGCCTATCAAGCGACGCTTCGGCGCCTGCTACAGCAGGACTGACCGAACTACGGATTGACACCGGTATCACTGCACGTATATTGGCGCGCGCTGAGGGGGGACGATCGAGCGCGGCCAGGGATATGGCGTGTGAACGCCCAAGGACGGCCAATGAAATTCTCAAGGACTAACACCGCGGCGGCATCAGTTGCCGTGCTTCTTGCTTGTGCCTTTCAGGCACAAGCGCAATACCAGATGGAAAGGCTGTCGCGCGGCGTGGTTGCCGTGCGCACCAGCAGTTCGCAGGTCTACGTCGGCTGGCGACTGTTCGGAAACGAAGGCTCCGGTACGTCGTTCAACCTGTACCGCTCGAGCAATGGCGGAACACCGATGTTGCTGAACGGCACACCGCTGACTTCATCCACCAACTTCGTCGACACTTCCGCACCGCCGACCCAGTCGAACGCGTACACCGTGCGCGCCGTGGTCAATGGCGTGGAGCAGAGCGCCAGCGCTGCGTTCACGCTGCCGGCGAATGCGCCGACCCGGCAATACCTCGAAATTCCGCTGCAGATTCCCGGTGGTGGCACGACGCCGTCGGGCGAGGCGTACACCTACACGGCGAACGACCTGTCCGTCGGCGATCTCGACGGCGACGGCGAGCTCGAATACGTGCTCAAGTGGGATCCGACCAACGCCAAGGACAATTCGCAGAGCGGGTACACGGGCAATGTGTTCCTCGACGCGTATGAGCTCAACGGCACGCGTCTGTGGCGCATCGATCTCGGCCGCAACATCCGCGCCGGCGCGCACTACACACAATTCCAGGTGTACGACTTCGACGGCGACGGCAAGGCCGAAGTCATGTGCAAGACCGCCGATGGCACGCGCAGCGGCACCGGCCAGGTCATCGGCAGCTCGAGCGCGGATCATCGCAATTCGTCGGGCTACATCCTTGCCGGCCCGGAATTCCTGACCGTGTTCAACGGTCAGACCGGCGCCGTCCTCGCCACCACTAACTACGTGCCGGCGCGCGGCAATGTGGGTGACTGGGGCGACACGTACGGCAACCGCGTCGACCGCTTCCTCGCGGGCGTGGCGTATCTCGACGGCCAGCGTCCGAGCGCCATCTTCTCGCGCGGCTACTACACGCGCACCGTGATCGCCGCGTGGGATTACCGCAACGGCTCGCTGACCCAGCGCTGGGTCTTCGACAGCAACTCGGCGGGGAGCACCTACGAGGGCCGGGGCAATCACAACCTGAGCGTCGCCGACGTCGACAACGACGGGCGCCACGAGGTCATGTTCGGCTCGCTGGGGATCAACGACAACGGTACCGCGATGTGGGCCACCAACCATCACGGCGACGCCCTGCATGTGAGCGACTTCATTCCCGGCCGCGCCGGGCTCGAGCTGTTCAAGCCGAGCGAACACACCAACGAGCTGGCTGACTACATGCTGGACGCCCGCACCGGGTCCATCATCTGGTCCCACCCGACCTGCGGCTGCGACAACGGCCGCGGTGTGGCGGGCGATATCTACGCCGGGAGCGCGGGGGCCGAGGCCTGGTCCTCCGCCGTCGCCGGACTCAGCAACACCTCGGGAGGGCAGGCGTCTTCGCGGAAGCCGGGCTCCACGAACTTCCTGATCTGGTGGGACACCGACACGCTTCGCGAGCTGCTCGACAGCAATCACGTCGACAAGTACGGCACGGGCGGCGACACGCGCCTGCTGACGGCGGACGGCACCACGTCGAACAACGGCACGAAGTCGACGCCGGCGCTGAGCGGCGACCTCTTCGGCGACTGGCGCGAAGAGCTGGTGCTGCGTACGACTGGCAACAACGCGCTCCGCATCTACACCACGACCAACGTGGCGACGAACCGCATCTACACGCTGCTGCACGACCCGCAATACCGCGTGGCCATCGCGTGGCAGAACACGGGGTACAACCAGCCTCCGCATCCCAGCTTCTTCATCGGCAATGGCATGTCCACGCCGCCGACGCCGAACATCGTGCTCGTGGGCGGCGCTCCGCCGGACCCGCAGCCCGGAACGCCCACCTACCAGCTGGAGACGGCTTCATTGGGCGGTGGCACCGTCAGTGAAAGCACCAACGGCGGATTCATGGGCAGCGGCTACGCGAACTTCTCGGCCACGGGTGGCTTCGCGCAGGTGAACAATGCCGACGGACGCGGTGGCGGCAGCCATGCAATGCGGATTCGTTATGCGCTCGGCGCCACCGCGAGCCGTACAGGCCGCGTGCTGGTGAACGGTGTCGCACAGAACATCACGTTCAATCCCACGGGTGGCTGGACTACGTGGGCGACACAAAATGTGACGTTCACGTTCAACAACGGCACGGTGAACACCATCCGGTTCGAATCCAACGGCCAAGACCTGGCCAACGTCGACCAGATCGAGATCCTGTAAGAAAGTCGGTGCCGGGTGGGGAAAGCGGGGAGTGCCACTCCCCACTCCTCACCCGGCACCTTTCCTCAATCGCCCGTGCGCGCGCCCCAGAGCGATACGCCGTGCTGGGCCTGCACACTGAAGGTCACCACGAATCGGTTGGCGTTGGTATTCCACTGGCGTGACAACACGCCGTTGTAGATCACGCCGCTCAGTGCGATGTCGATGAGATTGTTGCCACGGTGCAGCCACGTACCCGTCATGGCGCCGGTCATCGTGCCGTCGGCATTCAAGCGGATCGCTTGTGAAGTCTTGATCGTGGCGCTGATGTCATCACCGTGATCGATGAGTTTGTAGGCGCCCGCCACGTCGGCATTGGTGACGTCGGCCCCCACGGCAGTCGGGCTCAAAGACAGCGGTGCGTAGCGGAACGGCGCCGCCACCGGCCAGCCCGCGGAATTGAACATGAGCTGGTGCACGCGCAGTTCGTGCTGTTCGCCGCGCGCCGGAAAGCGGGTGTGGAAAATCAGGAAGTACTTGTCGAGCGCCGCGTCGTAGTACGCGGAGTTGTGGCCCGGGGATACATACCCTTCGGCGGTGCCGGTCTCGCCGGTGGCCAGCGAAAACTGGAAATTCCCCATGAGTTTCTGGCCGTGCGGGGCAATTCGAGTGTCGTCGAACAGCACCGCGGGATTGCCGCGCACCGTGTCCATGTTCGTGCCCGCGGCATCGAAGTACGGACCATCGGGCGCCTGGGAACGCGCGACGCGGATGTTGTAACCGCCGTTGGCGGCCAGCCCGCCAAACGAAGTGAACATGTAATAGAAGCCGGTCTGCGCGTTGTAGAGCACGTACGCACCTTCGATGCGCGCGTGGTTGCCGCCTAACAAATGTCTGCCGTAACCCTGGCCGGGCTCCGGCAGGCCAGTGGTCTCGTCCATGGCGAGAATGAAAATGCCGCCCGAATACGACCCATAGATCATCCACAGGTGGCCGGTGGCGTCGAAGAACGTCTGCGGGTCCACGACGTTTGGATGCACCTGGGCGTCGTAGTTGGTGACGCCGTCCTCGCTGAGGCCGGCCATGCCCGAGCGCAGGATGATCTGCCTGTTCGTGTACGGACCGTTGATCGAATCCGCGACGGCGACACCGAGCGCCGACAGCGGGGAGTCGCCGCGGCAGGAGTTGTAATAGAAGTAGAACTTGTTGTCGGCCAGCTTCACGACATCGGGCGCCCACAGGTCGTTCACAGTCGACCATGCGAAGGTCTGCTGGAGCGCCGTCAGCACATTGGTGAACAGTGGATTGGCGTTGTTGACGCCGTCCGCCACCAGCGTCCAGTTCATGAGATCCGTGGTCCTGGCCGCGGCGAGATGCGAACCGAATACGTAGTACTCAGCGCCGACCTTGATGACCGACGGGTCATGCACTGAAGCGTTGACGAACGTGATGGCCGGCGGCGGAGTCACGCCACCGGATGAGGAAGAAGAGGACGAGGAGGACGAGCTGGAGCTGCCGCTATTGCTCGATCCTTGGCCGCCACCACCACACGCAGCCAGCGTCAGAAAACCGAGGAAGCCAAGAGCGCGAATCGTCCGGGTCATTTTCATGCCCGGAAAGGTGCCTGAGCTGGTGAGCCCATCCAATGCCCAAAAGGCTAGCCTGCGATATCAATTGGCCGGCGGGCGTTTGGTCTGGGCGCCCAGGAAATCCCGTTTGCCGATGCTCACGCCGTTGTGGCGCAGGATGGCGTAGGCCGTGGCGAGATGGAAAAAGAAGTTCGGCACGGAGTGCTGCACGAAATAGTCCGCGCCAGTCATCCATTCGCCTTTCCAGCGCGGCTGGCTGACGACGCGCGTGGCGGCGCCGTCGAAGTCCGAGG
>DASQJS010000120.1:0-12934 GCA_035630995.1 Steroidobacteraceae bacterium
AGCAAGTCCTGCGCAAGATCGCGTGCGGGGTAGTGGAACGCCACCGGCCCGTCGGCGAGCCCGCCCATGAACTGGCGTACTTCTTCGAGATCGCTCTTGTGAAGTTCCGCGGGCGTGCCCTGCGCCACGACACGTCCGCCCGAGAGCAGGAAGCTGTCGTCAGCGATCGTCGATAACTCGTGGACATCGTGTGAGACAACGATGCTGGTGATGCCCAATGCTTCATTCATCTGCTTGATGAGCCGGCAGATCACGCCCATGGAAATGGGATCGAGACCCACGAACGGTTCGTCGTAGATCAGGATTTCAGGATCCATGACGATGGCCCGCGCGAGCGCCACGCGCCGCTGCATGCCGCCGGAGAGTTCCGCCGGCGTGAGCCTGGCGGCGCCCCGCAGCCCGACGGCGTGCAACTTGGTCAACACCAGCTGGCGGATCAGCGGCTCGGGCAGGTTGGTATGCGCGCGGACCGGAAACGCGACGTTTTCATACACGTCCTCGTCGGTGAGCAAAGCCCCGTTCTGGAACAACATGCCCATCCGCTGGCGCAGCGCGAACAAGTCCTTGCGCGACAGGGTCGAGACTTCGTCGCCGAACACTCGCACGCTGCCGCGCTCGGCGGTCGCCTGCCCGGTGATGAGCCGCAGCAGAGTGGTCTTGCCGGTGCCGGACGGCCCCATGAACGCGGTGATACGACCCCGGCGCGCGGTGAGGTTCAGTCCGTCGAAAATCGCTCGCCCGCCCACGGCGTAGCGAACATCGCGGACCTCAATTACGGCATCGCCGGCTGGCGCCGGCGATCCGTTCGCATTCTTCGTCAACGGATTCGTCAAGCGTCCACGTCGTCCGGGCTGCGGGAAGGGCGCGAAGGATAGCAAAAGGGCTCCCGCCCGGCTTTCTGAAGCATTGAATCCGTACTAAACTGGTCCCACTTAGAACGGGCCCCGAAAATAGGCCTGGAGTGACTAAACCATGCTTCGGATCGGCAAACTCACCGACTACGCGACGGTCATCCTGGCCACCCTGGCCTCCGACCGCTCGCGCCTGCAAAACGCCGGCAGCCTGGCAGAACGCACCCACATCGCGGCACCTACCGTCAGCAAACTGCTGAAACAGTTGCACCGCGCCGGCCTGGTGATTTCCACGCGCGGCACCCACGGCGGCTACCAGCTCGCCCGCGAGCCGGAAGCCATCAGCGCCGCCACCATCCTCGACGCGCTCGAGGGGCCTCTCGCGCTCACCGAGTGCTCCTCCGCCACCGGCCATTGCGGCATCGAGCACACCTGCTCGGTCGGCCGGGCCTGGCAGCGGCTCAATGTGGCAATCCGCCGTTCGCTCAGCGAAGTCTCGCTGGCGCAACTCGCCGGCATGGACAGCCGGTCGCCCACGATGCCGATCGAACGCGAGCTCAAGCAGCTGGTCCGCCCGAAGGTGCCGGCATGAGTACCGAACCAATCGACGCGCTGCTGGGCAAGTCGTACCGGCACGGGTTCATCACCGACATCGACTCGGACACCCTGCCGCCGGGACTCGATGAGGACGTGGTGCGCTTCATCTCGCGCAAGAAGCGCGAACCTGCGTTCATGACCGAGTGGCGCCTGAAGGCCTATCGCCACTGGCTGACCATGCGCGAGCCGCACTGGGCAAAGTTGCGCGTGAACAAGATCGACTATCAGTCCATCTCGTATTTCTCCGCGCCGAAACGCGATCCGAATGCGCCGAAGAGTCTCGCGGAAGTCGATCCGAAGCTGCTCGCCACGTATGAGAAGTTAGGCGTACCGCTGCACGAGCGCGCGCGGCTCGCCGGCGTCGCGGTCGATGCGGTGTTCGACAGCGTGTCGGTGGCCACCACGTTCAAGGAACGCCTGGCCGAAGCCGGCGTCATCTTCTGTTCGTTCTCGGATGCGGTGCAGAACCACCCTGCCCTCATCGAGAAATATCTCGGCACGGTGGTGCCGCACACCGACAACTTCTTCGCGGGCCTGAACGCCGCGGTGTTCTCCGACGGTTCATTCGTCTACGTGCCACCCGGCGTCCGCTGTCCCATGGAGCTGTCAACGTATTTCCGCATCAATGCGAAGAACACCGGCCAGTTCGAGCGGACCTTGATCATTGCCGCGCCCGGATCGCATGTGAGTTACCTCGAGGGCTGCACGGCGCCCATGCGCGATGAGAATCAGCTGCACGCCGCCGTGGTGGAACTCATCGCCGAAGACGATGCCGAGATCAAATACTCCACGGTACAGAACTGGTATCCCGGTGATGAGAACGGTCTCGGCGGCATCTACAACTTCGTCACCAAGCGTGGCGAATGCCGCGGCCGCAATTCCAAGATTGCCTGGACCCAGGTCGAAACCGGCTCGGCCATCACCTGGAAGTATCCGTCCTGCGTGTTGCGCGGGGAGAATTCCGTGGGTGAGTTCTATTCCGTGGCCACGACGAACAACTATCAGCAGGCCGACACCGGCACCAAGATGATCCACATCGGCGCCAACACGAAGAGCACGATCGTCTCGAAGGGCATATCGGCCGGGCACGGTCAGAACAGTTACCGCGGGCTGGTCAAGATCCTGCCGTCCGCGCATGGTGCGCGCAATTTCACGCAGTGCGATTCGTTACTGATGGGTCCCAACTGCGGCGCGCATACGTTTCCCTACATCGAAACGCGCAATCCCAGCGCGACGGTGGAGCACGAGGCGTCGACCTCGAAGATCAGCGAAGACCAGCTCTTCTACTGCCTGCAGCGGGGCATCGAAGAGGAGGACGCGGTCAACATGATCGTGAATGGCTTCTGCAAGAGCGTGTTGAAGGAACTACCGATGGAATTTGCCGTGGAGGCGCAGAACTTGTTAGCCGTGAGCCTGGAAGGAGCCGTGGGATGACCGCTGCAACTCCTTTGTTGGAAATCTCCAACTTGTCCGCCAAGGTCGGCGGCAAGAATGTATTGCACGGATTGTCGCTGACGGTGAACGCGGGCGAAGTACACGCCATCATGGGCCCGAACGGCTCGGGGAAAAGCACCCTCGCCTACGTGCTGGCTGGCCGGCCGGGTTATGAAATCACCGGTGGCGGCGTGAAATTCCAGGGCCGCGACCTGCTGACGATGGAGCCCGAAGAGCGGGCGCGCGCCGGCATGTTCCTCGGGTTCCAGTATCCGGTTGAGATCCCCGGCGTCAACAATGTCTATCTATTGAAGGCCGCGGTGAACGCCAAGCGCAAGGCGACGGGCCAGCCAGAGGTGGATGCCTACGAATTCCTGCAGCTGGTGCGCGGCAAGATGAAGCTCATGCAGATGGACGAGAGCTTCCTGTCGCGCGGCGTCAACGAAGGATTTTCGGGCGGCGAAAAGAAGCGCAACGAGATCCTGCAGATGCTGGTGCTCGAGCCCGCGCTTGCCGTGCTCGATGAAACCGATTCCGGGCTCGACATCGACGCATTGAAAGTGGTCGCGCGCGGCGTGAATTCCCTGCGTGCCGCCGACCGCGGCGTGCTGTTGATCACCCACTACCAGCGGCTGCTCGATCACATCGTTCCCGACCAGGTGCACGTGCTGGCGCGCGGCAGGATCGCGCGCTCGGGCGACAAGAGCCTGGCGCACGAGCTCGAGAAACGCGGCTACGACTGGGTGCTCGAGGTCGCGTGATGATCGCGTTGCCTACCAACAAGGACGAGAACTGGCGCTATGCCAATCTGCGCCCGCTCGCCAAGGCAAAAGCCGACGCGGTAGCCGCGGAAGCAGCAACGCACGCTGCGATCACGCTGCCGGCCGCGCTGCCGGGCTACGAACGCTGGGTATTCGTTGACGGCCGTTTCGCGGCAGATCTGTCGGCACCCGCGCCGGACTCCTGCGCGGCCCTGTTGAATGCGCGCGATGCCGGAGAAGACTTCTCGGCCATGCTCGACGCAGCCATCGCCACCGAAGGCGCGGATCTCGCGCTGGCGCGTGTGAACGGCACGCGCGGCGACCAGGTGCTGCACATCGCCCCGCCCGATGGTGCGGAGGCGAACATCGAATTGACGTTCATCGCAAGCGCAGGCGCCGCCACCGGCACCTCCTATCCGCGCGTCCAGGTGCACGCGGGCCGGGGCGCGCACCTGCGCATCGTCGAGCGCCATTTGAGCTCGGGCAGCTCGGACTCGGCGATCAACGCCGCATTCGATCTGGCGCTGCGCGCCGATGCCACCATCGACCACTGCCGCCTGCAGAATTTCGCCGATGCCGCGAGCGCGTACGACACCTTGCTGGCGCACGTGGGCGAGCGGGCGACCTATCGGCTGCGCACCATCACGCTGGGCGGGCTCGCTTCCCGTTCCACGATCCTGGTCAAGCTCGCCGGCCGCGCCGCGCGATGCGAACTCACCGCGGGAAGCATTGCCAACGGCATCCAGACCCACGACGTGTTTGCCGAGATCGAACACTCCAACGCCGACACCGTGACGCGTGAGTTGTATCGCGGCATCGCCACTGATCGCGGCAAGCTCGGCTTCAACGGCAAGATGATCGTGCGCGAGTCCGCGCCCGGCGCCGATTCCGACCAGTCGCTGAAAACCCTGCTCACCGGGACCGGCGCGGAAGCTTCAATCCGCCCGCAGCTCGAAATCTACACCGACAAGGTGCGCGCCAAACACGGCGCCACCACCGGCAAGCTCGACGAACAGATGCTGTTCTACCTGCTGTCGCGGGGTATCGATCGGCGTACCGCGCAGACCCTGCTGCAATGGGCATTCATCGAAGACGTGATATCGCGCATGGACTGTGCTCCGCTGCGCGTTGAAATCGAACTGTTGGTCGCGGCGCAGCTCAACGAAGTGTCTGCACTCGAAGGTTTATTAGGGCCATGAACGCGGATCCCGCTTACACAGGCTACGACGCGCAACGCGTGTGGCACGACTTCCCCATCCTCGCCCGGCAGATACACGGGCGGCCTCTCGCATTCCTCGACAGCGCCGCCTCGTCGCAGCGCCCGGCCAGTGTCATCGCCGCGGTCGACGACTACGAAAAGCTCCATCACGCCAACGTGCATCGTGGCGTGCACCTGCTGAGCCAGGAAGCCACGCAGATGTTCGAGCATGCGCGCGAACGCGTGCGCGAGTTCGTGAATGCCGCGTCCACGCGCGAGGTCATCTTCACGCGCGGCACCACCGAATCCATCAACCTGGTGGCGCAGTCCTACGCGCGGCCGCGCCTGCAGCGCGGTGACGAGATCCTGCTCACCGGCCTCGAACACCACGCCAACATCGTGCCGTGGCAACTGGTCGCCGGGCAGACTGGCGCCGTCGTCAAGGCCGTGCCCATCGATCGGCGCGGCGTCGTCGACCTGGCGGATTTCGCCGCCCACGTGAATGAACGCACGCGCATCGTGGCCTGCGCGCACGTCTCCAATGCGCTCGGAACCGTGCTGCCGGTGCGCGAGATCATCCGTCTCGCACACGCGCGCGGCGCAGTGGTGCTCATCGACGGCGCCCAGGCCGTGCCGCATCAGCGCGTGGATCTGCAAGCGCTCGACTGTGATTTCTATGCGTTCTCGGCGCACAAGATGTACGGGCCCACGGGCATCGGCGCCCTGATCGGCCGCGAATCGCTGCTCGAGGCCATGCCCCCGTGGCAGGGCGGCGGCGACATGATTCTCACCGTGAGCTTCGAGCAGACCACGTTCAACGTGCTGCCGTTCAAGTTCGAGGCCGGCACCCCCAACATTTCCGGCGCGGTGGGCATGGCGGCGGCCATCGACTACATCGACTCGCTGGGGCTGGACCGCATCCACGCGCACGAACAGCGGCTGCTGAAGCTGGCGACGCGCAAGCTCGAAGCAGTTCCTGGCCTGACCATCATCGGCACCGCGCCTGACAAGGCCGCGGTGATCTCATTCACGCTGGACGGCATTCATCCGCACGACCTCGGCACCATCCTCGATTCAGAAGGCGTGGCGGTGCGCACCGGGCACCATTGCGCCATGCCGGTCATGGAATTCTTCGGAGTGCCCGCGACGGCGCGCGCGTCGTTCGCCTGCTATTCGCGCGAGTCCGACATCGACGCGCTGGTTGCCGCGCTCGCCAGGGCGCGCGAGGTGTTCGGCTGATGGACCTCAAGGATCTCTATCGCGACGTGATACTCGATCACAACAAGACCCCGCGACTCTTCGGCAGGCTCGAGCCCGCCGACTCCTCGGCTGATGGCCACAATCCTCTGTGCGGCGACCGGCTGCACGTGACGCTGCGGCTCGATGGCGACCGTGTCTCCGACCTGCGCTTCGACGGCAAGGGCTGCGCCATCTCCGTCGCCTCCGCGTCACTGATGTGCGAAGCCGTCAAGGGCAAGCGCCGTTCCGAGATCACGCACCTGTTCAACGAAGTGCACGAGGTTTTGACGAAGCACGACGCGCCGGTGCCTGATGACCTGGGCAAGCTCGCCGCGCTGTCCGGCGTGCGCGAATTCCCGGTGCGCGTGAAGTGCGCCAGCCTGTGCTGGCACACGCTGAATGCGGCGCTGGAGCGAAGTCACGAGCCCGTGAAGACTGAATAATCAGATGAGAACTCACGACAACGAACCCTTTGTCCTTCGCCGCGATGTCAAAGCGGTCATGGTTCCGGCTGGAATCGATATCGAGCTCAAGTCCGGACAGTCCGGTTTCATCACGCAGGCGCTCGGTGGCAGCTTCACGTTGTACATGGAAGGCAACCTGTTCCGGCTCGCGGGCAGCGATGCCGACGCGATAGGCAAGGAACTCACGAAGCAGCCCGAGCTTCCACCCAATGCCACCGAGGACGACGTGCTGGCGGTGGCCTGGGATCAGCTGCGCACCTGCTACGACCCGGAGATTCCGATCAACATCGTGGACCTTGGGCTTATTTACGAGTGCACGGTGAGCGCGCACCCTGATGGCGGACGCATGATCAACGTACGGCTCACCCTGACCGCACCCGGGTGCGGAATGGGCGACGTGCTGGTTCAGGACATAAAGCAGAAACTGGAGATCATCCCGACGATCACCGCCGCAAACGTGGAGCTGGTGTTCGATCCGCCGTGGAACCAGTCAATGATGACCGAGGCCGCGCGCCTGCAAACAGGGATGTTCTAATAAGTCATGTCCGACTGGACTGACATCGGCAGCATCGCCGAACTCGAATCCAGTTCACGTCTCGAGTCCGATGTCGACGGCTACCGAGTGCGGGTAGCGCAGGTTAATGGGAAGCTGTACGCGTTCGAAGACCGCTGTACTCATGACGACTCCCCCTTTGACGATGCCCCCATTGAAGACTCCGAAATCATCTGCCCGCGTCATGGCGCGCGCTTCTGCCTGCTCACCGGCGCGGCACTTTCCCCACCTGCCTACGAACCCCTGCGGATATTCGAAGCACGCGAAAACGCCGGAAGGGTCGAGGTGCGCGTTTGAACGCTAACAAGTCCAAACGCCTCACCCTGATCCGGCATGCCAATGCGGAGCAGGATTCCGAGGTGCGCGACTTCGAGCGCCCGCTGAGCCGCAAGGGCCAGAACGAAGCGCTGGAGATGGCGCGGCGCTTTCAGGAACGCGGCCTGGTTCCGGATCTCATTCTTCTCAGTGCGGCCACGCGCACGCGTGAAACCGCCGAGACTTTCGCCAAAGTGCTGGGAGTGGCCGCGCGCCTGCTTCAGGCCGAAGATGCGCTGTACCTGGCCGAAGGCGACTTCATTCTCGGCGCCATTCGTGCCGTCGGGCCTCGCGTCGGACATCTGATGGTCATCGGGCACAACCCCGGGATCTCCGCCGCGGCGATCTCGCTCGCACCCGAGGCCATCACCAACGACCTGCCGACTTGCGGCACGCTGACGATGCAGGTGAGCTGCCCGACCTGGAACCTCATCGACCGTCGCTGTGTGCGCGATTCCGAGCGCGACTCGCCGCGAAAGTTCTTCGACTTCGGCTAACTGCTTCTGGCGACCTGGGTGATGTCGACGACCGCCCCCTGGTCGCGCTCGCGGCGCACGCCCGGCAGGCTCATGATCTGCGGATCGCCGACGGTGCAGCAATCGCGGCCGGCCTGCTTCGAGCGGTACAGGGCCTCATCTGCGAGGCGAATCAGCGTTTCGCGATCGCGGGCCATGGTCGAGTCGGAGATTCCAAAGCTCGCCGTGAACACCGGCGTGCCCGAAAGCAGTTGGGACTCGGCCAGTGTCGCGCGCAACCTGCCCACGACTTCCGCGGCACGCTCGGCGTTCGCGCCCGGCAGCAGCAGCGCGAATTCCTCACCGCCCCAGCGCGCCACGTGGTCGCGGTCTCGCACCACGGCGCGTGCCGTATCGGCGAACAGCTTGAGCGCCCGGTCACCGGCTTCATGACCCTGCGTATCGTTCAGGCGTTTGAAAAAGTCGAGATCGGCCATGACGACCGCGAACGCCGAATCCACGGTCATGAGGTTGCTGAGCACTTCCTCGGCGGCACGCCGGTTGGTGAGGCCCGTCAGGCTGTCGGTGCTCGCCTGCAGCTGCGAACGTTCGAAGGCGCGCAGCGTGCCGATGCGCGTACCGGCATGAACGCCGAGCGCCGTCAGCTGCGCGATCTGCTCGGGATTCGGCGGCTTGCCCTTGGCGCCGGCCACGTGCAACACGCCGAGCGCACGGCCCATGAAATTCACCGGCACGCAGGCGGCGGACAGCGAACCACCCATCCGGCCTAACAACTTCGGGCAGGCATTCAGCGCCTCGGCGTCGGGGAATATCTGCGGATGTCCACGCCGCACCGCGATGCAGCTGTACGGCGATTCCACCGTGCAGTTCGGCGAGCCGTTCTTGGGATGCACGCAGGCGCGCTCCAGGTGAGCCCGCGAGGAGTCCGCCAGCAACAGCTCCATCGGGTGTACGTCGGAGATGGCGCCCATGGCGCGCGCGATCACGCGATCCGCCTCGGCCTCGGAGTCGGCCATTTCCAGCGCTTCCACCAGCTGGTTGCTGAACGTGCTGCGGCTGGCTTCCGAGCGCAGGCGCGTCAGCATCCCCTGCATGGTATCGGCCAGCAGGTTGATCATGCGTGCGAGCCCGCTCACTTCGTCGGAGCCGTGTGTGTCACAGCGGTTGTCCATGTCACCGGCGGCAAGCGCCTGCGCCACTTCGCCGACATCGTGCAACGCGCGCTGGAGGGAACGCGCGATCGCCCAGAACACCAGCGTTGCGACCAGGGCCGCCGCCAGCGCCCCACCGATCAACCACAGCCGCACGCTGCCGGATCGATCCGCCTCGGCGAGCACGCGCGTCTCGACGCGCTGCAGGACGCCGCGCATGCGGGTCATTGCATCGCGCAATCCGGTTTCGAGCGCGACGCGGCGCGGCTCGAGGTCGGCAAATGCCCACGCCGTCGCACCACCCGCACCACCACCCTGACGCACATAGCCTTCGACGCTCTCGAGGTACTGCGCTCCGGGGATGCGCAGAGAATCGGTGATCGACTCGACTTCGGCACTCGCCGGCAGCGCCCAGGTGAGATCGAGTTGCGCGCGCAATGCAGTGACCAGGCTGTTGGGCGTGGTGCTCGGAGCCGTCGCGGCGTTCTGCAGTTCGGTGCTGATATTTCCATGCAGCGTCAGCGCGCGATCCAGCGATCGCTGGACGGCGGCAACGCGCGCCAGGTCGGCGCTGGCTTCGGTCTGCAGCTTCATGGCGTGCAGGCAGCCGGCGACCAGGCCCACCTCTGCAATCACCAGGATCGCAAGCATTATGTAGAAGCGCCCGGTGATGGGAATCGATGCAAACCACCGGCGCGTGTGTATTCCTGTCATCGCAGTACGCCCCTCCCGGCGAATCGCACAGCAGGGTATCGGCGGCGCCGGGGTGGACCTGAGGACAGCGAAACGCGAAAGACACTGCGCCACGCGACGCAGTGCTCAGTTTCCGCCACCCGGGGCCGTGTCTGACGTGTTATCGCGCTGCGAGCGACAACAGGCCCGCGTTGCCACCGATCGCCGCGGTATTGGTGGTGATGGTCTGTTCGGTCGCCATGCGGTGCAGGTAATGCGGCCCGCCGGCTTTCGGCCCCGTGCCGGAGAGACCCATTCCGCCGAAGGGCTGCACGCCCACCACCGCTCCAATCATGTTGCGATTGATGTACACGTTGCCGACGCGAAGCGTGCGAGCGATGCGCTGCGCCAGTCCATCGATGCGCGTGTGGATGCCAAGCGTGAGCCCGTACCCCAGCCCATTGACGGCCGCGACCACCGCGTCGAGATCCCGCGCGCGGTAACTCACGATGTGCACCACCGGGCCGAAGACTTCACGCTTGAGGTCGCTCAAAGCCTCGATCTGGACGGCCAGCGGCGCGAAGAAGCGGCCACGAGCATTGGCGGCCGGCCGCGCACGATGGCTCCACGACGCCCCCTTGGTGACCTGCGCGGCGTGCTTCTCGAGCATCGACAAGGCCTCGTCGTCGATGACCGGGCCCACGTCCGTGTCGAGACGCGCCGGATCGCCGAGCACCAGCTCGTCCATGCATCCGGCTAACAAAGTTTTTACGCGAGGAACGATTTCTTCCTGCACCAGCAGCACGCGTAACGCGGAGCATCGCTGTCCGGCGCTGTTGAACCCCGACTGCACGACGTCCAGCACGAGTTGCTCGGCGAGCGCCGAACTGTCGGCGAGCATCACGTTGAGACCGCCGGTCTCGGCGATCAGAGTGCCGATGGCGCCGGGCCTGGCCGCCATGGAGCGTTCGATGAGGCGGGCGGTGTCGGTGGAACCCGTGAACACCACGCCGGCGAGGCGCGGGTCGCGAGTCAGCGCGCCGCCCACTTCAGCGCCGTCTCCCGGGACGAAATGCAGCGCATCGGGCGGCACTCCGGCCTGCAGCATGAGACCGGTGGCGTAGGCCGCGGTCAGCGGTGTCTGTTCGGCCGGCTTCGCGACCACGGTATTGCCGGCGGCCAGCGCTGCCGCGACCTGGCCCGTGAAGATAGCCAGCGGAAAATTCCAGGGGCTGATGCAGCCGAACACGCCCTTGCCGCGCAGGCGCATCAGGTTGCGTTCGCCCGTGGGACCCGGCAGCGAGGACTCGTGCGAGAAATCGCGGCGTGCGCGCACGGCGTAGTAGCGCAGGAAATCGACCGCCTCGCGCACTTCGCCAATGGCGTCGGGCAGCGTCTTGCCGGCCTCGCGCACGCAACGCACCACCAGGGCCGCGGTGTGTTCTTCGAAAAGCGTCGCCGCGCGTTCCAGCACGGCCGCGCGTTTTTCTCCACCGGACGCATCCCAGTCTTCCTGGGCGCGCAGCGCAACTGCGATGGCGTCATTCACGGCGGCAGCGTCCGCGGAGATCACGGTGCCGATCTGCTCGGCGGTATCGGCGGGATTGGCGAGCACCTGTGCTTTGCCCGGCCGCGTCTGGCCGGAGATGATCGGCGCCGCGCTCCAGGGTTGTTGGGAGGCGCGATCCATGTCACGCAGCAACCCATCCACGGCCTGCCCGTCGGCGAAGTTGAAACCCGCGGAATTCGCACGCTCCGGTGCGAACAGGTTCACCGGCAGCGGGATGCGCGGATGCGCCACGCGCTCGAGCGCGTCGACCTCGGCCACCGGATCGGCCACAACCTCTTCAGCAGGCAGGCTCGCATCGACGATGCGATTGACGAACGAAGTATTGGCGCCGTTCTCGAGCAGGCGCCGCACGAGATAGGGCAACAGGTCTTCGTGCGCGCCCACCGGCGCATACACGCGGCAGGGAAACCGTCCCCAGGGTCCGCGCACCACGCTGTCATACAGTTCCGCGCCCATGCCGTGCAGACGCTGGAATTCGAATCGATTGGCATCGCCGCCGAAGACTTCCGCGACGTGCGCGATGGTGTGCGCATTGTGCGTGGCGAATTGCGGATAAACACGTTCGCCGGCGCTCTCCAGCAGCCGCGCACAGGCGAGATAGGAAACGTCGGTGTTGGGCTTGCGCGTGAACACCGGGTAACCCGCGAGGCCACGCTCCTGCGCGCGCTTGATCTCGCTGTCCCAGTACGCACCCTTGACCAGGCGCAGCGTGATGCGCCTTTCGGTTTCGCGCAGGCGCTTCATCAGCCACTCGATGGTGGCGTAAGCGCGCTTCTGGTAGGCCTGCACGGCGAGCCCGAAGCCTGCGTAGCCGCGAGTCACGTCGCTTTCGAGCAGGCGGCCGACTAACAACATGGACAACTCGAGGCGCTCTGCCTCCTCGGCATCGAGCGTGACGCCGATGCCGGCATCGCGCGCCTGCTGCACGAGCGACTCGATGACGGGATAGAGCTCGGCCATGACTCGCGCGGTCTGTGAGAATTCATACCGCGGATGCAGCGCCGAAAGCTTTATGGAGATGCTGTGGCGCGCGGTGATGGACTCGCGCGTCTCCACCGCCTTGCCGACCGAAGCAATCGCCGCCGCGTATTTCTCCCGATAGCCCTCGGCATCCGCACGCGTGAGCGCGGCCTCGCCCAACATGTCGAAGGAGTAGCGATAGTCGCGCTCTTCCTTGCCGGCGGCGCGCGACAGCGCGCTTTCGATGTCGCGACCCATGACGAACTGGTGGCCGAGAATGCGCATCGCCTGCTTGAGCGCGGCGCGCGCCACGGGCTCGCCGAGTTTGCCGACCAGCCGCGAATACCAGGACCGCGCCTCGCCCACTTCGCTACGGTCCAGCGACACAACGCGGCCGGTGAGCATCAATCCCCACGTGGAGGCATTCACCAGCATGGATTCGGAGTCGCCCAGATGTTCATCCCAGGCGCCGCTCGGAATCTTGTCGGCGATGAGCCGGTCCGCGGTTTCGCCATCAGGGATACGCAGCAGCGCTTCGGCGAGGCACATGAGGATCACGCCCTCGCGCGACGCCAGGCTGTATTCGCGCAGGAACGCGTCGAGCGCGCCGCCACTGCCCTTCTGCGCGCGCACGGCCTGCACCAGCGCCAGTGCCCGCGCCCCGACGTTGCGGGCGGCCGTCTCGGGCAATCG
>DASQJS010000121.1:0-5669 GCA_035630995.1 Steroidobacteraceae bacterium
AGCCACCATCGATCGCTGGGACCCTGCGATGGACGCCATCGTGCCTGCGGACTGGAAGATCGAGAAGCTCGCCGATGGTTTCGGCTGGGCCGAAGGCCCGATCTGGGTGAAGAACGGCGGCTATCTGTTGTTCACCGACGTGCCCGGCAACAAGATGTGGAAGTGGTCGGAGAAAGGCGGCCTCGAGAAATTTCTCGACCCTTCAGGCGCGGCCAATCCCGACATGAACATCTGGCGCGAAGCCGGTGCCAACGGCCTCGCCATCCTCGACAAGAACAGCATCCTGCTGGCCGACACCGGCAGCCGCATGGTTCAGCGCCTCGACCTCATGACGAAGAAGAAGACGCCTTTCGCGTCGCAGTTCGACGGCAAGAAATTCTCCAGCCCGAACGACGTGGTGCGCATGAAATCCGGAGTGGTGTTCCTCACCGACCCGCCATACGGCTTCAAGAAATTCGACGACGCGCCAGAGAAAGAGCAGCCGTTCAACGGCGTGTATCGGGTGGCCAACGACGGCAGCGTCAGCGTCGTCGAGAAGGATCTGCATCGCCCGAATGGCGTCGCGTTGTCGCCCGATGAGCGCACGCTGTACGTGGCGCAGTCGGAACCGACCAAGGCCATCATCATGGCGTACTCGCTCGACGCCGATGGCAACGTTACCGGAAAGACGTTGTTCCAGGACTTCACGGACCTGGTCGGCGAGAAATCACCCGGACTTCCCGATGGCCTGACCGTGGCGGCCGACGGCACCATCTTTGCCACCGGCCCCGGTGGCGTGCTGGTGCTGTCGAAGGAAGGCAAACGCCTGGGACGCATCAACGACGGCAAGGCGACGGCCAACTGCAAGTTCGGCGATGACGGCAAGACGCTGTACCTCACGTCGCACGACATGCTGGCGCGCATACGGCTGAACGTCACCGGAGCCGGATTCTAAGAACGCGGTTCACCGCGCTGGCAGATAGAGGGGGTCTTTCGTGGAACTCACGTACGTATTCGCGTCGATCGTGTTGTTGGTGCTGCTCATCAGCTGGGGCAAGGTGCAGCCATTCCTGGCGTTCCTGGTGGCGTCGGCCGTGGCCGGCGCGCTGCTCGGCCTCGACATCGACAAAATCCCCGCGGTTCTCGATCGCGGCGTCGGAAACCTGCTCGGCGGCCTGCTCGGCATCGTCTGCATCGGCGCCATGTTCGGCAAGCTGGTAGCCGACAGCGGCGCGGCGCAGAAGATCGCCATGGTGCTGATGCGCGCCTTCGGCGAGAAGAATGCTACCTGGGCGCTGATGTGCACCGGCTTCCTGGTGGGCATACCGCTGTTCTACAACGTGGGATTCGTCTTGCTCGTGCCGCTGGTGTTCTCGGTGGTTCAGCAGACCAAAGTGCCACCTATCTATCTCGGCATACCGATGTTCGCATCGCTGTCGGTGACACACGGCTTTCTTCCGCCGCACCCGGCGCCCACCGCCATGCTGCCGCAGTTCGGCGCCGACATGGCCACCACCCTGTTCTACGGCATCATCGTTGCATTGCCGGCCATGATCATCGCGGGTCCAATTTTCGCCAAGCTGTTCCGCAACGTGAAGTCCAACCCCATCACGTTGTTCATGGCGCCGATGCGGCCGGAGAGCGAACTGCCCAGCGCGTTCAATTGTTTCGCCACCGCACTGCTGCCTGTGGGGCTGATCGCGATGTCGCTGCTCGACAGCCTGTTTCACGTGATCCCCGAGGGCATCCTGCCCACGTTCCGGTTCTTCACCAGCCCGCTGATCGTCATGCTGTTGTCGCTGGCCATTGCGACTTACTCGCTGGGCCTGTCGCGCGGCATGAAGATGCAGTCGCTGATGGACGGCTATGGCAACTCGGTGAAGGACATCGCGGTGATCCTGCTGATCATCGCGGGCGCTGGCACTCTCAAGGAAGTGTTCGTGGCCACCGGTGTCGACAAGAACATCTCGGCGGCGCTCACCGATATCGCGATCGATCCGTTGGTCCTGGGATGGCTGATCGCCGGCGTGATCCGCGTTTCGCTGGGCTCGGCCACCGTCGCCGGCATGACCGCCGCGGGTCTCATGGCCCCGGTGGTTGCCTCAGGCGGCGTCGACCCGAATCTCATGGTGCTCGCCGTCGGCGCCGGTAGTTTGATGTTCTCGCACGTCAATGACTCCGGCTTCTGGATGGCCAAGGAGTACTTCAACCTGTCGTTGAAGGAAACGCTCATGAGCTGGACGCTCATGGAAGGCATCGTCGGCATCGTGGGCATCATCGGAGTGCTCGCGCTCGAGGCGATCCTCTATTGATTCAAGGCAGTTTGTCGGGTACTAGAAACCCCTAGCTGAAATCTCCGCTTCGTGCCCGGGCGTGCAATTCCGTGCCGCCCGAGGCTGCCCTGCTGCGACGGCGCTCACCGAGAAATCGAGGGGTAGCGGGCATGATTGGTGGATGTCCGCCCCTCCCGTCACCGCCAATAGAAAGGTGTATCCGCTGCGCGATGCGTTGTACGCGGCGCTCATCACCTTTGCGACGTCGGTCATCGGGCTGTCGATCATCTATTTGCAGGCGCGCGATGCGCAGGTGCAGGCCGTGCGCAGCGAAGTGCTGCAGCTCGCGACCACGGGCGCGGCACAGATCGACGTCGAACTGCACGAGCGACTCGTTTCGTCCTCGCAGGAAGGCAGTCCGGAGCACGAGCGAGCGCTGGCTCCGCTGGTCCGGATGCACCGCGCGTCGAAAAACGTGTTGTTCATGTACACGGCGATCATGCGCGACGGGAAGATCTATTGGATTCTCGACACCGCGCGGCACTATCGCGTGCCGGGAAACGAGGTACCCGCCGATCCGGTCATGACGCCTTACCACGGAAGCGACCCGGATCTGTTGCGCGCATTTCGCGAGCAGACGGCACAAGCGGACCGCGAGCCGATGGTCGAGCCCGATCACACATATCTCAGCGCGTATGCGCCGATACGCGACAGCAGCGGCCGGTTTGTCGGTCTCTTCGGCGTCGACATGGTGCTCGACGAGCTCGACTCGCGCATTGCTTCGCTGAAGCGGGCCTTGGCCGTGGCGCTGTTCGTGGTGCTGATCCTATCCGGTGTCGCAGGCGTCGTGGCGCTGCGCATCCGCCAGTTCAGCGCGGCCATCGTGAAAAAACTGCGCGCCGCGCGGGCCCGCGCCGAGGAGAACGCGGCGGCGGCGGAATCCGCGAGCCGCGCCAAAGCGGTGTTTCTCGCGATGATGAGCCACGAGATCCGCACACCCATGAACGGCATGCTGGGCGTGGCCGATCTGCTGCGGACCATGTCACCGAATCCCGAACAGAAAAAGCTGCTCGACATCCTCGGCAGCAGCGGCGAGTCCCTGCTGCGGATCATCAACGACATTCTCGACTTCTCGAAGATCGAAGCGGAGCGGCTCGAGCTGCACCCGAAGCCGTTCGATATTCGCGGCCTGCTCGATGAGCTGGACACGTTGTTGAATACGCAGGCACGCACGCGGCAGGTGGCGGTCGTCATCGACGCGGATCCGCAATTGCCCGAGGCGCTCGACGGTGACCGCCAGCGGCTCTCGCAGATCCTTCTGAATCTCGGCACCAACGCCGTGAAGTTCACGGACCGCGGCGAAGTGCGGCTGGTCCTGCGGTTGTTGGGAGTGACTGACGGAAAGGCGCGCATCGAGTTTTCGATGCGTGACACTGGCATCGGCATGAGCGAGGAAGCGCTCGGACGCCTGTTCACGCCGTTCACGCAAATGGCGGATTCCCGGCGGCATCGTGGCGGCACCGGGCTCGGCCTGGTGATCACGCAGAAGCTCGTGACCCTCATGGGTGGCGAGATCCGTGTGACCAGCGTGCCGGGCAGAGGCTCATCGTTCACGTTCAGCCTCGAACTACCGGTGGCTGAAGCTGTCGCCTCGGACATCACGGCGAGAGTGAGACGGCTGGAAAGCCTTTCGATCCTCGTGGCCGAGGACAACGCCGTGAATCAGACCATCATCGAAGCGATGCTCCGGCAGCTCGGCCATCGCATCCGGATTGTCGGTACCGGCACCGCCGCGCTCGAGACGCTGGTGCGTGAATCGTTCGACCTCGTGCTCATGGACTGCAACATGCCGGAAATGGACGGACTCGAGGCGACGCGGCAGCTGCGTGCGGGATCGGCCGGCAGGCGTACCGTCGACGTGCCGGTGATTGCGTTGACCGCGAATGCCATGGATGGCGACCGCGAGCGCTGCCTCGCCGCAGGAATGAATGACTTCCTCGCCAAGCCCGTGTCCATCGCCGCCCTGCGGGCCGCGATCGATCGCGTGGCGGTGCCGGGCCGGGAAACCGGGAAAACTCAGCGAGCCGCGAGCTAGGGTTCGGCTTCGTGGAAGCCTGGCACCGTTTCCTAGGAAACGGTGCCTGACACCATTACTTCAGGGCTGACTCGATAGCGGCGAGCTCGGCGGCCGAGAACTCGAGGTTGTTCAGCGCGCCGACGGCCTCGTCCACATGCGCCACCTTGCTGGCGCCGATCAACGAAGACGTCACCTGCTTGTGACGCAGCGTCCAGGCCACGGCCATCTGCGCCAGCGACTGGCGGCGGGCTTTCGCGATCTCGTTGAGCTTCTTCACCTTCTCGACTTTGGCCGGGGTGATGGCGTCCGGATCGAGCGAGGTGTGCTTCGCGGCGCGTGAACCTTCCGGAATACCGTTCAGATATTTGCTGCTCAGCAGACCCTGTGCCAGTGGCGAAAACACGATACAACCCATGTGCTGTTTGTCGAGCTCAGCCAGCAGGCCATCTTCGATCCAGCGGTTGAACATGCTGTAGCTGGGCTGGTGAATGAGGCAAGGCGTCCCGAGGGCTTTCAACAACGCAGCCGCCTTCGCGGTCTGCTCCGGGTTGTAGCTCGAGATGCCCGCGTACAACGCCCGGCCGGAACGCACGATGTAATCGAGCGCGCCCATGGTCTCTTCGAGCGGCGTTTCCGGGTCGAAGCGGTGGCTGTAGAAGATGTCGACGTACTTCAGGCCCATGCGCGACAGCGACTGGTCGCAGCTCGCCACCAGGTATTTGCGCGAGCCCCACTCGCCATACGGACCCGGCCACATCAGGTAGCCGGCTTTCGACGAGATGATCATCTCGTCGCGATACGGATGGAAATCCTTGCGCATGAGCGCGCCGAAGGTTTCTTCCGCCGATCCCGGCGACGGCCCGTAGTTGTTAGCCAGGTCGAAGTGGGTGATGCCGAGGTCGAATGCCCGGCGTGCAATGGTGCGGCCGTTCTGGAACACATCGACGTCGCCGAAGTTGTGCCACAGACCGAGCGAGACCGCAGGCAGGCGCACGCCGCTGCGTCCCACGCGGTTGTACTTCATCGACTGGTAACGCGTGTCGGACGGCAGATAGGTCATGTAGAGGTCTCGTCAGTTTGCTTTTTGTGCTTTTGGGCGGGCGCGTAACATCGCGAACCCCGCCAACAAAATCAAGACCGAACCGTCGAGAGCGCCACCGCCTCCACCACCGCCGCCCGAAGAGGGCGGCGGGTTGGTGACCACCGGCGGAGCTGGCGGCGGCAGGGTTTCATTCTTCTTCAGCAGGAAAATGCCGTTCTCGATGTCGCTCACCAGCAGCGTGCCGGACGTCAGGAACGGATAGACGCCCCATGCGCCGTCGGTGCCCGCGGAATTGGCC
>DASQJS010000122.1:0-3582 GCA_035630995.1 Steroidobacteraceae bacterium
CACGAGCAGTCACACGACCCTTCACGTGATCATGGCCGGCACGCGGACATGAACATGCGATCTGCATATGTGCATGTGCTCGCCGACGCCGCCACATCGGTGCTCGCCATCGTGGCCTTGCTCGGCGGCTTGCTGTGGGGAGCCGCATGGCTGGACCCGGTCATGGGTCTCGTGGGCGCGGGGCTGGTGGCAGTCTGGGCTTTTGGACTGCTGCGCGACTCGGGACGGATCCTGCTCGATGCGGAAATGGACGCGCCGGTAGTTGCAGAGGTGCGCGAGGTCATCGAGGGTGGGGCAGTCCCGGCGACGATCACCGACTTGCACGTGTGGAGGGTCGGCCGCGCGAAGTATGCGGTGGTGCTGAGCATCACCACCACATCGAGCGAGGATGCGGACTACTTCCGGCGCGCGCTCTCCGTGCACGAGGAGCTCGCGCATGTGACGGTCGAAGTCAGCAAGTCGCCCGCCTGACCGCGTCGACTCCCCGGAATCCCCACCCGGCACCTTCCTGCCTAGCGGAGGAAAGGAATCTTCACCGTCGCGAATTCGCGATCCACGCCTTCCTGTGTGTTCGCATTTTCGGCGGCCTGCACCTGCCGCTGAGTGAGATGCGGCGCCAGCATCTGCAGAAAGTCGTCGATATGACCTCGCAGAAGCACGCCGCGCCGGCATGGTCGGTTTGCTGATCTCGCCGAGCGCGTGTCCGTCGGGCACGACGATGGCGCGATGTCAGCAGAAGCAGGGCAGGCGCTTGCGTTCGAACAACTGAAAGCCGAGTTCGTCCTCGAGCTGCTTCAGCTGTTTTCTGACTCCGGGCTGCGCCGCGTGCAGTACGCGCGCTGCCTGCGTGATGTTGAGGTCGTTCCCGGCTACCGCGACGAGGCAGCGCAACTGAATCAATTTCATCTTTGGTGGTGGGCCATCGGAGGCGGTGAGGGTGAAAACATAGAGAGGGGGTACTCTTTTCTCAGCTCACTCACGGCCCCCGCGGCCCGTGGAAAGAGTACGGCGCCAGGGGCGCCGTACCTACTAACTATTGATTCTTTGCCTATGCATTACTGCGCGTAGATCTGGTCGAACACTCCGCCGTCGCCGAAGTGCTCCTTCTGCGCCTTGCCCCAGCCGCCGAAGTCCTTGATGGTCACGAGTTCGAGCCTGGGGAAAAGCTCGGCGTGCTTCCTGGCCACGTCGGCGTTGCGCGGACGATAGTAGTTGCGCGCGGCGATCTCCTGGCCTTCCGGCGAGTA
The DNA here is from genome assembly GCA_035630995.1 of Steroidobacteraceae bacterium. Classification (GTDB taxonomy): domain Bacteria; phylum Pseudomonadota; class Gammaproteobacteria; order Steroidobacterales; family Steroidobacteraceae; genus CADEED01. Next base: position 1,248 of record DASQJS010000122.1, read on the forward strand.
CAAGTACTTGAGGTATTCCTCGGCGATCGCGCGCGTGCCACGGCGCAGCACCACCTTGTCGACCACGGCCACCGAGGGCTCGGCAAGGATGCTGATCGACGGAATCACGATCTCGAACTTGTCGGGGCCCAGTTCCTTGGTGGCGAGCCAGGCTTCGTTTTCCCAGGAGATGGCCACATCGCCGATACCGCGCTGGGCAAACGTCGTCGTGGAGCCACGCGCACCGGTGTCGAGAACGGGCACGTTCCTGAACAGCTTGCGCACGAATTCTTTCGCGGTCCCGTCGCTGCCGCCCGGCTGCTTCTTCGCCCAGGCCCAGGCCGCGAGATAGTTCCAGCGCGCGCCGCCCGAGGTCTTCGGATTCGGCGTGATCACGCCGATGCCCGGCCGCACCAGGTCGCCCCAGTCCCTGATGTTCTTCGGATTGCCCTTGCGAACCAGGAAAACGATCGTGGACGTGTAGGGAGCGCTGTGATCAGGCAGGCGTTCTTCCCAGTTCACCGGGAGGAGTTTGCCGTTGGTGGCGATCGCGTCCACGTCGGCGGCGAGCGCCAGCGTGACCACGTCGGCCGCGAGTCCGTCGATGACCGAGCGCGCCTGGCGGCCCGAGCCGCCGTGCGACTGGTTGATCTTGACCGTATCACCGGTCTTCTTCTTCCAGTACTCGGCAAACGACTTGTTGAAGTCGGTGTACAACTCGCGTGTCGGGTCGTATGAGACGTTGAGCAGCGTGACTTCGGCGGCCTGCGCTGCGGTGCCGGCGCCGCCGATGAAAACTGACGTCGTCAGCGCGATCAGCAGTCGGCGTTTCCAGTTTGTCTGTTCCATTTGATTATTGCTCCAATGCCAATGTCTTGATGAATGATCAGAAGTTGATCGCGAAGCGCGAGAGCAACGCCTGCTCGTCGGCGCGGTCGCCGGTCGCGGCGCCGCCTTCGAATTCGGTCTGTTCGTAGTTGAGCGACAGCTTCACGGTGTTCCACGGGTACCAATTGACACCCACGCCATAGGCGGTGGCCTTGCTGACCGCGGTCAGTGGATTCGCAAACGAGGTCGCGCCGCCCGCGAAGGCATCGTCATCGATGTCGAGCTCGTGGTAGCGCGCGACCAGTTCCCAGGCGCCCGTGCCGTTCTTGCCGGGCTGGAATGTGCTGCCCGGCGTGAAGCCACGGAAGGCTTCCTCTTCACCGGTCAGGAACCACGAGAACTGGGCCTGCCATGCGGAGTTCGTCAGCGTGTCGGAGCGGGTGACGCCGCCCACGGCGCGCGAGACATCCTGTTCGACCTGCGTGTATTCGCCTAACAAGCCGAAGCTGCCACGGTAGTAATGGAACTGCGGCGCGAGACGCAGACGCTGGCCGTCGGCGAACGTGGCGTTGTTGGGCGTGACGCCGGTCGCGGTGTTGGCGCGATAGGCGAACACGCTCTGCTGACCGGGCGAGCGGTACGCCGACAGCGCGGTGTTGGCGGCAGTGCCGTCTACATCGACCCAGGTCGTGCCGACGCCAAATCCCAGGCCGCGCAGATTGAAGTTGCTGGAGTTCGCGAACGGCTGGAAGAACAGGCGCGCGGCGTAATCGCCGGCGGTGTCCACTTCGATGTCGGGCGTGGTGAGGTTGTCGCTGCTCTGCCCGTCGGTCACGCCGTTGAAGTAACCCACGGCGTAACTGAATGCGCCGCCGCTGAAGTCACCCGAGAGCTGTATGCCAAGGTCGCGATTCGGAACCAGGTTGGTCGGCAGCGCGCGCTCGATGAAGCGGATGTCGGCTGAGCTTTGCAGGCGCTCGAGCCCTACGGGCGGCTTGAATTTGCCGACGGTGACAATGGCACCGGGCTTGAATCGTGCGGCCGTATATGCGTCGACGATCACCGACCGGCCGCCCGCGAAGTCCGGCATGAACTTGAAGTCGTAGATTCCGCCGAAGGTGCCTTCGATCGTCGGCCGTACGCGCCGCAGGATGAAGGTGTCGGCGATTTCGGGAACCGAGTCGCCGCCGTACGTGCGTGCGTCGGCGTGCAACGTGCCGCGCAGTCGAATGAAGTTCGAGTTGTCGGTCGATCCGATCTGGAAGCGCGATGCGCTGGCCGTGATCCGGGGCGCAGTCGCCGCAGCGGCCGTGGCCGCTTCCTGCTGGATCTCGAGCTTACGTTCGAGCACCAGCAGCCTCTGCTTCTGGTCCTCGATCTCGCGACGCAACTCCGCGTTGCCGTCACTCGGCTGGGCGTTCTGCGCCAGCGCCGTCCCCGCAAATGGCAGCAGTGCCGCGATGGACGCACCCACTGCTGCTCGTCTGATTTTCACCTTCGTTCTCCTGGATTCGTGTGTGCCACAAGG
>DASQJS010000123.1:0-22934 GCA_035630995.1 Steroidobacteraceae bacterium
CTCCCGCGGACCCCATCGTAGATCCATTCGCCGACGTCGACCGCGCGGCGAGCGCGGCCTTTACCGCGCAGGGCATATCTGGAATGGGCCTGGCTATCTACGACGCGAACGGCGTGAAGCGCTTCGAAAAGATGTACGGGACTTTCTCGGCCGACCAGCGCGTGGCGATCGCATCGTCATCGAAGATGGTGGCGGGCCTGGTGTTGATGCGGCTCATCGACCAGGGATTCCTGACGCTGGATTCAACCACGGGCACGGTGCTGGGCTGGACGGGGCCGCAGGCCGCGATCACGTTGCGCCAGTTGCTGTCGTTCACGTCCGGGCTCGAGCGCGAAGCGCCGTGCACTTTGTTAGCGGGCATCACGCTGGCCGATTGCGTGGCGGCGATTTCGCAGCAGGCGATGGTGGCGGCGCCCGGCACGCGGTTCGACTATGGCAGTACGCATCTGCACGTGGCGGCGCGCATGGCGGAGGTGGCCACGGGCGCCACGTGGGCAAATCTCTTTGCCACGCAACTGAAGACGCCGTTGGGGCTCACTTCGCCGGACCTCGCGTGGTACACCGCGCCGCGGCAGGCGGTGGGCATTTCCAATCCGCTCGTCGCGGGCGGCATTCGCGCCACGATGAATGAATACGCGAGGTTCCTGGCGCTCGATTTCAATCGCGGCGTGTACCAGGGCAACCGGTTGATCGGTGATGCGCTATTCACGGCGCAGTCGACGGAGCCCTATCCGAATGCCGTGATCGGCAACTCACCGTTCGTGAACGCGGGCATCAACTTTCACTACGGCCTCGCGGCGTGGCTCGAGTGTGTGCCGCCGGCGACCAACTGTGCGGTGCTTTCGTCGCCGGGCGCGTTCGGCTTCACGCCGTGGTTCGATCGCGATGGCGGCTACTACGCCATCCTCGGCATGGAAGTGACGGAGTCGCAGTCGGGCGTCGTGGCGTTCGCCGTGAATCTTGCGCAAGAGCTGAAGCCGCTGATCCGCTCTGCGCTGTGAATGGGGGACAGGCACCGCAGAGGCGCCTGACCCCATTACGCGGCGACCTTTCGGCAGGTCACCTCGCCCTCGAGCTTCACGCCGGTGGCGGTCTCGCCGCTGAAACTCAGCAGCACGTTGTTGCCCTGGGTCATGAGCGTGGTCCTGGCCTTGCCGGTAATGCCTTTGTTGGCGCGCTCGGCCTTCTGAAATGGCTTCAGCGCCGAGTCGGGCCGTGTGTCGATTTCATACGTGGTGCTCGACATGCCCTTCCCGCCAGCCATGGCGCGTTTGTCCGCCACCACCAGCACTATCTGGATTTCATGCGCGTGTTTCTCATCGATGTTTGGCATGTCCAGCGACAACGATGAGTTCTCAGACGACAACACCACCGAGAGCCCGAGAGGCTGGTCGCTGAACGCGGCGATGGCGCAGGCCTCGCGCGGCGCGAACGCGTACCTGCCCGCGTGCGGGCCGGTGGCCACGCTGATGCTGGCGCTGCTCCCCATGCCCGCAGGCGCCTGCGGCATCGCCGGCGCGGCGATGAGCGCGAACATCGCGCCCGAAAACCCGACTAACAATGTGCGTGGCATTTTCACTGGATGTTGTAGACCAGGTTGACGGTGATCAAGGTATCGGTGGTCTCGGAGAGCGGTGGCGGATCGGTGTTGTAGCGAATCCCGTAGCCTACCGCCAACGCCAGCGTCTTCGTCATGCTGACCTGCAACGCCAGGTCATTCTGCAGCGCGGTATTCTCGGATCCGGACTCCGCCAGGAACTTGTTGGTGATCTTGGTGCTTTCGGTGAAGTTGTGTTCATACCCCGAAGCGAACGTGACGACGGGATCGCTCTCCTCCTCGCCTTCGATGCGATCGATGACTTCGCCGGCATCGGTCCTGATCAGGATCTCTTCCTGCAATTGCCGGTAACCGGCGCCGAGCGAGAACGACAGCTTGGTAACCGGTGTGTCGATGAACTTGTAAGCCGCGCCCGTGGACACCGTAGCCTGGTAGACGAAGCCGCTGAACTTGTCTTTCTCACCGCGCAGCGCGCCAAACCACGACAGCCGATCGTTGATCTTGTAGTCGAGCTGGTAACTGGCTTCGTAGCGCTCGGCGTTGGTGAATTCGCCGTTATTGCCGTATAGCGCGCTCACGAAGAATGCGTTGATCCATTTTTCCGACTCACGCTTGAGATCGAACTTGGTATTGGCCGAGGTGGACTCGGCGTTACCGCTCGACTGCAGATAGCCGAGCTCGGCCTTGCCGGTCCACTGCGCCTGCGCGGCGGGCGCGATCAGAGCCGCGCAAAGAACGATCGAACTGAATTTGAAACCCACAGAACTTCCTCGCGGTCATTGTTAGTGCCGCGGGAGTCTATCGGGCGCCACCGGTCGCTGCTCGGCGGCGCGTGATTTTGCGGGAAAGTCTTACAGAATCATTCTGCGTTGCCGCATTACCAGCGGTAGCTGACGCCTAGCGAAGTCACACTGGTCTCGCCGAGATTGTAGACACCGAAGTCGCCTTCCAGCGCGGAATCCAGGAAGTCTTCCTGGTTGTACTCGCTGTAGTCGAGCACGACTCCCCAATGTTCGTTGAAGCGGTATCCGCCGCCGATTCCGTAGATGAATGCCGTGTTCTCTTCGTCGGCTTCGAGGCCATCCCCGCCGATCTCATCCAACTCGAAGTCGATCTTGCCCCAGCCCAGCCGTGCATCGAGGTACCAGTGTTCGCCGATCGGCAGAACACCCACCACGGAAACGAGGAGCCCGCTGCTGGACGTGCGCACATCAAGCGGACACGAGCCGGGCGCACCGACGGGGCAGTCATCCGGGTCGAAGTGACTTTCGATTTCACCCAGGTCGACGTAGGCGGCTTCGATCGCGACGAAACGGCCGAACTGGTAACCGCCGCGCAGCCTAAAGCCCGTGCTGCTGCCGCTCGAGCGGGCGGTGGTGGCGCTAAGGACGTTTTCGCTGGTTTTCGCGTCGGACCGGGCTTCGCCCACATCGAGCCCGGCGTAAAACCCCTGCCCGTGCGCCATGACCGGCAGCATCAAGGCCAGCACGGCCAGTAGTTTGGTCGGTTTCATTGCAGCCTCCCCTCAAATGAACTCAATCAACTCAAGTGATAACTAACCTTGGTGCCATCCTGGCTCACGTACTTGAGGCGGATGAGCTCGTCGATGATCAGTGCGACGGTTTTGTCGGGCAGCGTGCCACCATGTTGTTTGAAGTAGCTGGCGATGGTCTGCGTCAGCTTCTTGGAGGTGGCGGGCTTGCCGCTGAGTGAATGCAGGTGCTTGATGATGGGCGCGAGCTTTTCCGCGTGCGGGCGCCGCGGGCTGGGCACGTGCGGCGTGGGCTTGGCAACCTTGGACACGGGCGCGGCGGGGCGCGGCGTCGCGTGTTTCGGAACTTCGGTAATGGTCTTCACGCGTTTGCAGCTGCTGCCCTTGGCGCGCAGGTATTCGATGAGCGGATCGAAGTCGGTGTCCTTCGAGACGATGTGGATCATTGCCCCCGGCTCCTTCTCGAGCAGGCGGCCGACGTAGTACGCGATGTGCATGTCCACGGCGTTTTTTCCGGTGCGCGCGATCCTCACGTATTCGGCGCTGGCGCCCAGCATCTGCATGGAGTGCGACAGCTCGAAGGAAATGCGTCCCTTCGCCTGGGCGGCGCCGACGAAAACCTTCACGCGAAACGGGCCATTGGCGAGCGCCGCGAGGCTCTCAGGTTGCACGTTTTCGAAGTCGACCAGGACGTAGTTAGTTGCCATGGGCGCGATTGTGCACGTTTGCCGGCGCGAATGTAGGACGACTGGTGGAATGTCCCGGACGAGCCAATGTCCCCGGATTCGATGGCTGCAAATGACGCGCGGGTGTCTGCCGGTGTCACTAGATTGGAACTGGTCGAAATCGAAATGGTGCCAGGCACCGTTTGCTGGAAATCGGTGCCTGGCACCGTTTAGTTAAAGATGCGGCGCGTCATCGGCGCGAATTCTGTGACCATTTTCCCAAGCGCGCGATGAATCTGAACAAATCCTTGCGTCCACTCGAAATCCCTTACAGGATGTCACCGGTGTCATTTTTCAGGCCGGTCTGCGGGCCTGTGGGTTTTAGGCGGTTTTCGCGAGGGAAATCGATGTTTTTACCCTGCCTGGCGCGGGCGCTTGCTTATTTGTTGTCCATCGGTTTCCTGCTGGGAACCGCTAGGGCGGCCACCCCCGTTGCCGATGGCGGCCGCGAGATTCTGGGCATTAACGACGGCTGGGGGGCGGTTCCCACGGCGTCGCTGCCCATGGGGACCACGGGGGGCTCTGCGGCGGCTCCCGCACGCACGGTAGCGGTAACGAACCGCAAGGAACTGGTGGCGGCTCTCGCCTGGCCCGACCCCTCGCCCAAGCTCATCTATATAAAGGGTGTCATCGACGTGAACGTGGACGACGCCGGCAAGGTGCTCACCTGCAAGGACTATGCGCGGCCGGATCCGGCGACGGGCGAAATGTTTTCCATCTACGCGTTCATGGCCATGTACGACCCCGAAGGCCCGCATCGCAAGAACAATCCCTGGGGTGGACAGGAAGAAGCGCGCATGGCCTCGGCCGCCGCGCAGGAAGCGCGCGTGCGCATCCGCGTTCCACCCAACACCACTCTTTATGGCGTGGGCGGCGATGCGACGCTGATCGGCGCGTGGCTCGATATCCGTGGCAACACGGGCAGCCAGCCCATGAACGTGATCGTTCGCAACATCAGTTTCCAGGACACGGCCGATTGCTTTCCCGAGTGGTCGCCCACCGACGGCTTCACCGGCAACTGGAATGCCGCCTACGACTCCATCTCGATCGCCCACGCCACGCACGTGTGGATAGATCACAACCGTTTCGCCGATTTGAGGACACGCGATGACACACAGCCGGTCTATTTCGGGCGGCCCCTGCAGGTCCACGACGGTCACCTCGACATCACCGACGAATCGGACTTCGTCACAGTGTCGTGGAACCAATTCACGTCACACGACAAGACCATGCTCATCGGTAATTCCGATAGCGCGACAGAGGACCGGGAACATCTGCGCGTGACGCTGCATCACAACCTGTTCGATGGCACCGGGCAGCGCATGCCGCGGGTTCGCTTTGGCAAGGTGCACGTGTACAACAACGTCTACCGCGCCGACCGGAACACTAACTACCGCTCGAGCTGGGGCGCGGGCACCGAATCGCAGATCTACGCCGAGAACAACTACTTCGAGATGAGCAAGACCTTCGGGCCGCAGGAAGTCATCGACGGCAAGAAGGGCACGCGCATGACGGTCACCGGCAATTGCTGGACGGATGAGGAATCCTGCGTTCCCACGGATTTCCTGGCCTTGCACAACGCACAGTTCGAACCGGACATTCAGCCGGACGCGGGCTGGACGCCCACCCTTTATGGTCCGGCCAAGGCGGCTGAACCTGCGAAATCGGCACAAGAACGGGTGCTGAGCGAAAGTGGCCCAGGACGGGCCTACAACAACAAAAACTGACAGACGTCAGGGAGATGGGCATGGGGCGAGGCGCCGCGACTGGTTTTGGCGCCTCGCTCCATCGCTCTGAATGGTGCCGGGCCGGGAAACCGGGAAAACTCGGACATCAACACCTTCGCGGAGTTTTCCCGGTTTCCCGGCCCGGCACCATTCAGAGCTCCGAGTACTTCTTCGCGCTGCCACGCGCCTTGTCCGCCGGGTATTTCTGCGCGTTGAGCTTCATCTTTTCGCGGGCGGCCTCGAGGAGGTTCACGTCCAGCTTGTCGGCCAGGCGCACCAGGTAGTTGAGTACGTCGGCCATTTCCTCGCGCACCTTCTGCAGTTCGGCTGGCGGGAGCGCGCGTGACTGGTCTTCGGTCAGCCACTGGAAGCGCTCCAGCAACTCGGCGGCCTCGACGGCCAGCGCCGAGGCCAGGTTCTTGGGGCTGTGGTACTGGTCCCAGTCGCGTTCGGCGGCAAATTCCCGCAAGGCGTCGCGGAGCTGGGTCAGGCCGTGGGGATTGGATGTGGTCATGCCACGCGAGACTACAACAAGCCGTGAACGAATCGCGCTTTGCGCCGCCTCGTGCGGCGCTATCCTTTTGCCGGTATGCGCAGCCCGCTCTGGTTATTAACCACGGTCCTCGCCGTGTTCTCCCTGCCCGCCGGCGCCGCCGAGGCCTGGGATGCACCCGCGTTCTCGGTCCCGGCACGGGACCTGCTGCAGGCGGCCACGGCCGTCAAACGCGAGCGCGCCACCGCCGTGGTGGTCCTGCTCGACGAACGCACCTACGTGCTCGATGAGCAGCACCGGCTCACCAGCATCTCGCGGCTCATCTATCGCGTCGACTCACCGGATGGCGTGGAACGCTGGGCCGCCAGCACCGCGCACTGGCAACCCTGGCACCAGGCGAAACCGACCATCCGCGCGCGCGTCATCACGCTCGATGGCCAGGAACACCAGATAGACCAGAAGCTGCTGACCGACGCTGCCAACCGCAGCGAAGACAACCAGGTCTACGACGACTCGCACACGCTGGAAGGGCCGCTGCCAGCGGTCGCGATTGGCGCGGTCATCGAAGAAGAGATCACGGTACGCGATGAGAAACCGTTCTTTTCCGCGGGCTCGGTGTATCGCGAATACATCGGCCGGCCGATGCCGGTGCTTCGTACGCGCATCGTCATCGACGCGCCGGAGTCGCTGCCGCTGAAACGCCACATGCAGTTGCTGCCGCGCGCGGTGGTGCAGGAAGTCCGCGCCAACGGCCGCGTGACCTGGACGCTGGAACACGGCGTGCTCGATGAAATGGGCGAGATGGACTCGAACCTGCCGCCGGACGCGCCGTCGTGGCCCACGGTCGAGTTCACGTCGGCGACGTCGTGGGAAGCCGTGGCCGCGGCATACCGCGGCATGACCGAGGCGCGCATTCGCAACGACGACGCCAAACCGCTGATCGCGGGTCTCAAGGCAACTAAGTCACCCTCTCGCGAATACGTTGCGAAAGTGGTGGAACGCCTGCATCGCGAGGTGCGCTACACCGGCGTGGAATTCGCCGATGCGCGGCTGGTCCCCGAATATCCCGCCGAGACGCTGCGCCGCCGGTTCGGCGACTGCAAGGACAAGTCCACGTTGCTGGTCGCGGCGCTGCGTGCGTCGGGCATCGATGCGTACCTCGCACTGCTCTCCTCGGGCGACGACCAGGATGTTTCACCGGACTTGCCCGGGCTCGGGATGTTCGATCACGCCATCGTCTACGTGCCGGGCGTGGAAGACCTGTGGATAGACGCCACCGCGGAATACACGCGCGTGGGCACGCTGCCATCCGCCGACACCGACCGGCTCGCGCTGGTGATCCGCGCCGGTGAAAAGGCGCTCACGCGCACTCCGGCGATGAGCTCCGACAAAAACCGCCAGCTGGAAACGCGCGAGGTCTTTCTCGCCGAATACGGGCCGGCGCGCGTGATCGAAACCACCGAGACCCACGGCACCATCGAGGGCGAATTCCGCAGCTGGTACGCGGGCGCCGACAACAAGGCGCGGCTCGACGACCTGCAGAGCTACGTGCGCAGCGCCTACCGTGCGAAATCACTGGAGAAATACGAGCACACCGCGAGCACGGATTTTTCGAAGCCCTATTCCATGAGCCTCGAGATGACGGACGCGCCGGTGGGATTCACCGATCTGCAAACTTCGGCCGTCGGCATCAAGGTGTCCAACATCACCACGAGGCTGCCTTCGTATTTCACGGAGCGCCTGAAGGAAGACTCCGAAAACGCGAATTCCGACCCGCGCACCACGGACGTGGTGTTCGAGCCTTTCATCACCGAGTGGCGCTACCGCATCCGCCCGCCCGTGGGCTTCCAGGCGCGCAAGTTGCCGGCGGACGGTATGCAGACCCTGGGGCCGGCAAAGCTCAGTTCCGAATTCAAGCTCGCCGCCGACGGCACCGTAAACGCCACCTGGCGCTTCGATACCGTGAAGCGCCGCTACACGCCCGCGGAAACCAACGCGTTTCTCGCGGCGCTGCGTGAGCTCAAGGACGCCGAGACACAGCTCATCTCGTTCGACCAGGTGGGCGTTGCGCTTCGCGCCGACGGAGACTTCAAGGGCGCGCTGCGCGCCAACGACCAGCTGGTGTCGAAATATCCGCGCAAGGCAGTGCACCGGCTTCGCTCGGCCACGGCGCTGCTCGAGGCGGGACTCGGCATTCGCGCGCAGCGTGAGGCGCTGGCCGCGGTGAATTTCGAACCCAAATCCGCACTCGCCTGGAAGACGCTCGGCTGGATGCTGCAGCACGACGCCGTGGGGCGCCGCTTCGGCGATGGCTTCGATCGCAAGGGCGCGCTCGCCGCGTATCACCGGGCGCAGGTGCTCGATCCCGAAAACGCGGATATCAGCGCGGACCTCGCCGTGTTGCTCGAGCACGATAGTCATGGCGTGCGTTATTCGCCCGAGGCGGACCTGGAGGAGGCGATCAGCAACTACCAGTTGCGCCGCGCACTGCTCAGCGAAGAGGACGCGAAGGATGACGACTACGGCAACAACCTGCTGTACGCATTGCTGTACGCGCATCGTTACGGCGAGCTGCGCGAGGCGCTGCGCAAGCAGCCGCCGGGCGCCACGCAACGCGCGCTGACGCTGGCCGCCATCGGCGCCGAAAGCGGCAGCGCCAAGGCGCTCGAGTTCGCGCGCGGAATGTCCGATGCATCGGACCGGCGCACGGCGCTTGCGAGCGCGGGCAACCTGCTGGTGCGGCTGCGCGAATATTCGAGCGCGGCGGATCTCATCGAAGCCAGCACGCGCGGCCAGACCACCACCGCCGCGAGCACGCAACGCATCGCGATGCTGCGCAAGACCCAGCGCAACGATGGCAAGGCGATCAAGCCCGCCGATCCGCGCAGCGTGGTGTTGCGCTGGTTCATGGAACTGCTGTCGGCCGAGAAGAATGAAGACGGGTTGCGCAAGCTGCTGGCGCCGGGCAGCGAGTTCCTGGTCGACAGCCCCGAATTCGTGGCGGCCCGGCGCGGCATCGTTACGGGCCTGAGGAACCAGGATCTGCCCTACGAAGTCACCACGGACATCCTGTTCAGCAATGTGCGGGTGAGCGTCGAAGGTGATGACCCGGGCGGGTACCGCGTGCAGCTGCGCATGACGGGCGAGACGCAGACTTTCTACGTGGTGAAGGTGGGCGGTGACTACCGCATTCTTACGGCGGAGTCGTTGTTAGGCCCCGTTGCCGTCAAGGCGCAGGAGCGAATCGACGCGGGTGACTTCGCCGGTGCGCGGCGCTGGCTCGACTGGGCACGCGTGGAGCAGCGGCCGTCCAACACCGATGACCCGCTGGCCGGGCCCAGTTTCTCGCGAGCCTGGACCGTGGGCGCGGAGACGGATCTGGCCGCGGCGCGCGCCGCCACGGCGATGTTGTTAGCCGACAGTGGTCTGGGGGAACGCGCTGTACCGTTGCTGGTTGCGGCCCGGGGCGCGGATCCGAGCGCTGCCGACAAGCTCAGCATCGATCTCGCGCTGGCGCACGCGTATCTCGATCTCGAGCGCTGGACGGAGCTGCGTGAAGTCGCCTCGCGGTTGGTGGCCGCGGTGCCGAACTCGGCCCAGTCGGTTCGCTACCAGCAATGGTCGATGATTCAGCTCGGGCAGTGGGACGCGGTGGAGAAGGTCGCGCGCGAGCGGCTGGCGCGCCTTCCCGACGATTCACTGGCGCGCGAAATCCTGGTGCGCCGTGCCGAGGCGCGCGGCGAGTTCCGCACCATCTCCGGCATCATGCAGCCGCTGATCGACAGCGGGCGCGCCACGGCATCCGACTACAACCAGTACGCGTGGACCGCGCTGCTCACGCAGCCAGTCGATGAGCGGGCCGTGGATGCGGCGCGCATGGCGTACGACGAGACGCAGGGCAAGAGTTACGCCATCGCGCACACGCTGGCCTGTGTGTACGCCGCCACCGGCAAGCCGCGCGAGGCGCGCGACCTGCTGCTGAAGGGCATGGAGATGGTGGGCATCGACCGGCCTGACAATTCCGCGTGGTATGGCTTCGGCCTGGTGGCCGAGGCGTATGGCGATACCGAATCCGCGCGCGACTACTACGCGAAGGTGGTCAAGCCGAAGAAGGGGATGATCGAGCCGAGCAGCGTGTATGCGCTGTCGCAGGCGCGGCTTACCGCGCTGAAGTAGCGAGAGGTAGGTGCCGGGTGGGGAAAGTGGGGAGTGCGCGCTAAGGGTGTCGCATCTGCCACCCCCAAGTCGCACTCCCCACTTTCCCCACCCGGCACCTACTTCGGCACCTACCTGAGCGTCTCTTCGCCCAGCGGCTTCTTGCGCTTCACACGGATGCTCTCGGCCCACTCGCCGGCGAAGTCGCGCTGCATGTGGCGGTTGATCAACGCGGTCACGACCATGGCGATCAGCGCACCGAGTGACGCCAGTGCCATGTCCTTGTGCGCATCCCAGATATCGCCCTGCGTGCCGAGATACGCGGCGCCGAGCTCGCCGCCGAATGCTTCCGCGGCGCCCCACTCGATGAGCTCGTAGAGCATCGAGGTGGACATGGTGAGATCGAGCGGCAGAAAGTAGCCCCAGAAGCCACGCACGTTGCCGATGCGCAGGAACATTTCGCGGATCGGGTACGCGAGCAGCAGTCCGTACAAGAAGTGCACGAGCCGGTCGAAATGGTTGCGGCCGCCTTCGAACACCGGGAACCACTGGTCGTACGGCACCTTCGCGTAGGTGTAATGCGCCCCCAGCGCATGCAGCATCATGAACACGAAGATGCAGGTGTACGACACGCGCGACAGCGGAAACGACTTGTACGTGAACGCCAGCAGCGCAACGGCAAACACTACCAGCGCGTTCTCCAGCAGCCAGTCGGAGAAATCGTGCGGCTTGATGGCCATGAGCACCCACCAGACCGCGTATATCGCGGCCAGCACCCACAGGTATGACTTACGCGACATTCACTTTCTCCACGGCGCCTTTCAGCACCACCCGCTGCCAGTAGTTGGCGAGATCCGCGCGCAGCTCCGGCATGAGTAGATAGATGGCGAGGATGTTGGGAAGGGCCATGCAGAAGCTGCACGCATCGACGATGTTCACGACCTGGTCGAGCGGAAACGTGGCGGCGATGGACAACATGCCGCACAGGAACAGCCGGAACGCGATCCGGCTCGCCTTCTTCTCCGAGAAGAGCCACATCCACGCCTGTTCGCCGTAGTAACCCCAGGCGAGCACGGTAGACAGCGCGAACAGCACGGCCACGACGGCAAGCACGGCCGGGAACCACGGCACCACGGTCGCGAACGCATCGGAAGTCAATGCGATGCCGACGTTGCTGCTCGTCTCGTTGACCCCGCTGACCACTATTACCAGCGCGGTCAGCAGGCAGATGATGATGGTGTCGAGGAACGGCTCCATGAGCGCCGCGAAACCCTGCGACATCGGCTCATTCGTGCGCACCGTGGCATGCGCCATGGGCGCGGACCCGATGCCGGCTTCGTTCGCGAACGCGGCGCGCCGGAATCCCTGGATCAGCGCACCGACGATGCCGCCCGCCACCGCGTCGGGCACAAAGGCTTCGCGCACGATGGTCGCGAGCGCCGGCAGGATGTTGGTGTAGTTGACGGACAGCACGACAAGGCACGCCACGATGTACAGCAGGCACATGAATGGCGAGAGCTTGTCCGTCCAGTACACGATGCGTTTCACGCCGCCGAACAGCACGATGCCGATCCAGATGGCGACCATGCAGCCAAACAGGAACGCCTGGTCGAAGCCGGTGACTTCGCGGACCTGCGAATACGCCTGGCTGACCTGGAAAATGGTGACCGAGCCACCGATGGCGGCTACGCAGAAAAATCCGGCGAGAAACTTTCCGACGCGCGGCATGCCGACGCGGCCCAGCGCCTCGGGCACGTAGTACATGGCGCCACCGGTCACCGTGCCGTCAGCGCGCACGCGACGGTATTTCACCGACAGCGTCACCTCGGCGAACTTGAGGCTCATGCCGAGGAACCCGGCGAGCATCATCCACAACGCGGCGCCGGGCCCGCCGAGAGTGACTGCCACCGCGACGCCGCCGATGCTGCCGAGGCCCACGGTGCCGGACACCGCGGTGCTCAACGCCTGGAATGGCGAGGCTTCACCGGGATGCGTGCGGCTGGAATAGTCGCCGCGAATGACGCGCGCCGAGTGTCGGAAGCCGCGCAGGTTCACGAACTTGAACGCGAGCGTGCAGACGATGCCGCCGATGATCAGCCACGCGACGATGAGGGGTAGCTGCGCGCCGGCTACGGGCACCGAGAAGAAGACCACTTTTCCCAGCCAGTCGGCGACGGGTGCCAGAAACGCGTTGATTCTTTCGTCGACGGTCATTGCGCTGCAGTGTAACGAAAGGCGTACCACCGGCTCACATTTTGCTGTCAAGGCAGTGCTGCCTTACGGGCGGAAAATGACGCCGCGGGGGGCGCGAACCAGACAATAGTCCTGACTTTTTTCGCGAAAATCGCTCCCGGGCGGATTCACCTATTGCGAGCCACGCGCGCCGCCTCCTAATCTGATCGCAACGAAAAACCGGCGAGGTCGTTCGATGATCCGTGAGGGTCGCGTGTTCGGGTTCGCGCTTGGCTTGCTAGCCACCTTCCTGCTGGCCACGCCTTTGCGGGCAACCGCCGGTGACAAACTGCGCGAGTCCGCGAGCAAGACCGCGGCGCCGCTCGATATCCCGCACACCACCGACCTCGAACTCACCGCGCGCGCCAACAGGAAGCGCGCGCCAGGCAACATCGAAAAACCCGATTTCCTCGAGCCGACTCCGGGCCTGCAACCCCTGACCTTCCCGAAGAATAGCGACATACGCGCGCGAATCCTGACACCGGAACTGCGCCGCACGCCGCTGGTGGGCTGGATCGCCGCCAACCTGTATCGCGGCAGGGACGAAAAGGGCTGGTGTCTCGAAGCGGATCCCGGCCAGGGCGAGTACATCGTCTTCTACCGCCTGCATTGGAAATAAAAAATGGGGTCAGGCACCGTTTTCTAGGAAACGGTGCCTGACCCCATTTACGTGCAGGCGCGATACACCTGAGCCACCGAGTAATACTTCGAGCCCGCAGCGCTGAGCTTGCCGCTCGCACGCGCGGCGGCCTCTGCATCCGCACCACAGATCTTCTCCGCCAGTCGCAATGCCTCGCCCAGGTCGAGGCTGCGCAGGTTTTTCACCGCATGGCATCGCCCCGGCCGCAGCAACGCATCATCGATGTCGTTGATGTTGGGCAGGTTGGTCGTGAAGATCACCTTGCGGCTCTGCGCGCGCACCACGCCATCGGCGATGCCGAGAAAGCGATGCAGCTCGAAATTGCCGCTGGTGCGCGCCTTGAGCAGATGGTCTGCGTCTTCGATCACGAACGCGTCGTGCGAGCCGGTGATGAAGTCCACGAAGATCTCATCGTTCTCGAGCGCGCGCTTGTCGGCGGTATACATGACCTTGGCGCTCTCGCCCTTGCGCCTCGACATCGCGGCCAGGATCGCACGCACCAGGCGCGTCTTGCCGGTGCCAGGCGGGCCCTGGAGTATCAGCACCGTCTCGCGCGCGTTCAGGAAGCCCTCGACGAATTCCCCGACCGATTTGCCCAGCGACGGATAGGCCTCTTCCAGCAGCAGGTCGTCGGCGATTTCGTCGAATGACGTGCTGATGAGCGTGCCGCGCGAGTTGCAGAAGTTCCAGTCGACCACGAACATCTGGTCGCGCAGCCGTTTATCGCCGATCACGCGGAACAGGCGTTGCCGCACTTCTTCCAGGCGCGCGAGCGAGTCCGTCCACACGCGGAACGTGCACGAGACGTAGTCGCCCTTCGTGTATCCCTCGCCACCGATGAATACTCCGGGCCCATCGAGCAGCAGGCTGCCTACGCCCATGCGTTGCGCGGCGCATTCCATCTGCAGCGCGAGGTCGTCGAACACGGGCCCGATCTTGCGTCGCACCGCGCAGCGCACGATGCGGTGGATGGGATACGCCTTCGCGGCGTGGTCGAACGCCTGGATCGCGCGCGTGCGCACGATGGCGTCGCTGACGTCGTAGAGTTCCTGGATCAACGACACGTGCACGCTCATCGGCGCGGTGGCATCGGTTTGTTCCGGCAATAACTTGTGCAATGACATTGGCAAGTCCCTGGCGCTGGGGCCTCGCCCCAAATGACGAGGCCCCGGTGGCGGCAGCCGACCGGGGCCTCGTCAGAGACTTGCCGGAGAGCAGCCGAATGCCGCCCTCCGCAAATGAAGGGCTAGCAAATCATGTGGTCACGATCGCGTTCACGCGGGGGTGCCGCAAACGCGTGCGTAAACCGGAATTGGAGGTAGTTAGAGGTCATGGGGCGCGCATTCTAGGCGCGATTGCCCGGCTGTCAAGCGGGGCGATGAAAAAAGATCAGGGACCGATCCACTTGCGCGGCTCGCGCGCCGGCACACCGTGCTGGGTGAGCCACTGGTACACGCCTTTGGTCGCCGCCGGGTCGATCCACGACTTGCCATGGATGTAGAGCGCCGTCACGCGATCGCCACTGAAGATCTGCACCTGCGAATACCGGCCCATGTGCTGCAGGGCCACGCCATCCATGTTGTGCAGCTTGAGCTGCAGCTCGGACATCAGGTACCCGTCTTCGAGGCTGAAGAGGTTCAGGTCCTTGTCGGTCTGCACGTAGACGCAATCGAAGAAGTCGGGCGGATCGTCGGTCTCGAGGATCGCGGCGGAACACTGTTGTCGAAGCTGCGCGTCGGCGGGGCTGACCCCCGCCGTCTGAAGCATGGCGTCATCGCCCACGGCACGTTGCACGTCGCGATAGTTGGTGGCGGCGGCAAGGCCGGAGGTAAGACAGAGGACGGAGACCAGAAGGGCA
The DNA here is from genome assembly GCA_035630995.1 of Steroidobacteraceae bacterium. Classification (GTDB taxonomy): domain Bacteria; phylum Pseudomonadota; class Gammaproteobacteria; order Steroidobacterales; family Steroidobacteraceae; genus CADEED01. Next base: position 14,881 of record DASQJS010000123.1, read on the forward strand.
CGCATGGGCACAGAACCTATGCGCATCCGCGGCAGTGCGGTGTCAGACGGCTTTACCTCACCTTATGAGGCGCGTCCCCTTTTGTGCAAATCAGGAACGGCCCCGAAGCGGGGCCTGACCCCATTTCCCGCGGGCAAAAAAAAACGCGTACAGGCCCTTCCGTTCCTGTACGCGTTCTGTCCAGCAAAAAGTCTCACGAGGGGGGAGGAGAACATTCCGCAGACGATCTAGATAAAGCAATCTGCGTGCCAACTCGCCCGGGGCGAAAAATAGTTTTCAGGGCCGTAAATCCGGCATCTGACGGCCCGTCTGAAAACTGACATCCCAGGATGGGTGCACATGGCCCGAAATCGCTTCGATCCGGTGCAATGGACAGGCCCGACCCCAGGGGCCGGGGAGCTATCAGTTGATCCGCACCCGGAACTGGATGGTGAACGACGGATTGCCGGCTCCCGCCGCACTCATGACCCCTGCGGGCGAGATCCTCACGGCCCGGACCAGCGGGTCGAAGCCATTCACATCGGGTGCGGGCGCATAAGTCCACGGGCCGCTCACGCCCGCCGACGAGTACGACACGTGAGATGCATACGTGTACGTAAGCCCACTCGCCGGTGCGCCGTTGAGGAACTCGACGGGGTCGCCCGACGCGGTCGAAACATACATCGAGGCATCGGCCGGAATCGGGTCGGTGATGACCAGTGTGCCGGCGTCCACGGTGCCGGGTCCGCTGTTGGTCACGGTGACGTCGTAGCGCACCACGGCGAGCGGAATGCGTTTCGGATTCGTGGTGTTGTTCACCGCGTCGGAGAGCACCGTCGATGTCTTGATGATCGTGAGCGAAGGCTGCGGGATGACGACAGTGAAATTGCTGATGCCGATGTCGGTGACCGTGCCCTCGGTGCCTTCGTTGGCGGTGATGCGCACGGTCCACGCGCCGAGCGAAGGCGACGCCGGCACGATGTACTGGTACTGGAAGATACAGCTCGCGGCGCTCGTGGAATTGCAGGTGGCCGGCGCGCCCTGCGCCGTCATGAGCTGGTTGTTCACCTGCACGACGTTGGCCGGATCGGTGATGGTGATGCGCGCGCTGCCGATGTCGAAGCTGCCGAACGGGTCGCTGATCTGCGCGCGCACGAACACGTTCGTGCCCGGGTAGAAAGTTGACTGCACCGCGCCGCCGTTGAACGCGGCGTTATACATGGAAATGCTGTCGACGTTGATGACCGTGGTGGCCGGAAACTCGATGCGCGAATTGTTGCCCGCTGCGCCGTTGCCGTTCGGCCAGATCGTGATGTTGTTGCTGCCCGCGTTACTCACCGTGAGCGTGAACGTGGTGCCGGCGGGGAAGTTGCGCACCAGCGTGTTGGGCAGGTTGAAGCTGAACAGCGTCGGCGTGGTGGTGGAGTTCGGCGGCGTGATGCTGTTGGATACCGTGGTGGTGTAGCCGGAGCTGGATGTCAGCGTCACCGTCACGTTGCGGCTGTTGGGAAAAGTGCTGCCGGTTCGCGTGAGCCACAGGCGCACGGGGATCGGGCTGGCGGAGAGGGCGAACGCCGTCTGCAGCGCCGGCGTGATGGTCCAGGAATCCGGCGTGCCGTTGGCCACCGCCTCATTGGTGTCCGCCGCGGTGGGTACGATGCGCGACAGCGAGCGTGCACCGGCCACCGTGCGGTGCAGGTAGACGAACTTCGTCCCGGCGCTCGGGACCAGCGACGGGTTCACCACCACCGCGGGCGCGGCCGGATTGTTCTCGGGACCGTTGGGGTTGTTGAGGGTGGCCGTGTTGTTGATGTTGGTGCCGGGCAGCGTGCCGGCCACCACGGTCACATTGAACACCACGGTGACCGAACTGCTCGCCGGCACGTTGATGCCAGTCACGTTGACGATGCCATTGCCATTCGCGCCCGCGGGCGCGGCGGCAAACAAGCCGACTGCACCCGCCGGCAAGGACACATAACCGGCGAACGTCACATCGTCGGGCACGTCATCGGTCAGCGAAACGTTGCGGGCCAGCCCGCCGGCGGTCTCGGTCAACGTGATGGTGTAGCGCAGCGTGTCGCCTGGTGAAGCTTCGCCGCCGTTCACGTCGACGACGGACTTGGTGGACGTCGACACGTTCGGATCGAGCGTCGCGGTGACGTCGGTCGCCGTGTTGTTGGCCGTGACCACCTCGTAGCTGGGCGAGTCCACCGTGACGCTGTTGGTCACGGAGGCGGCGGCGGCTTCGGCGATGTTCACCACCAGCGACAGCGGCGGCAGCGAAGCACCGGGATTGATCGTGGGGGCGTGTGTGCAGGTCACCACCTGCCCCGCCGCACTGCAGCTCCAGCCCGTACCGCTCGATGAGGCATAGGTCAGGCCCGAGGGCAGCGTATCGACCACGGTGACCGTGTTGTCTTCGCGCTCCGTGCCGGCCGCGTTCGACACGGTGATGGTGTAGGTGCCGGTACCGCCGGACACGAACGTGCCCGTGTGCGACAGGGTCACCGACAGGTCCACGGCCGGATCGGACGTGGCGCTGACGATCTGCGCCATGAGCAGCACCAGGTCCGCGCCAGCCGAATAGGTAGTCGTGCCGCTGGTCTGCCCGGGCGCCAACAGCGCGCTGATGTTGTACTGGTCGACGTCGATGCCGTAGCTGGTCGCGATGCCCTGCGTATTGATGGTGCCGTCGAACTGCTGGATCGTCGGCACGCTGCCGGCCACGTTGATGCCGTCGTCGAGCAGGCTGCCGTTGTAACGCAGCGCCTCGTCGATGCCGTTCATCTGGTCGGAGTTGGCCGGGTCGCCCTCGAGCGTGAACACCGCGATGCGGCCGTCGATGTTGGTCGCCGGCACGCGGAAGCCGTCGGGGGTCAGGATCACCTGGCTGCCGCGGAACGGCGCCAGGCCGTCGTACAGGTTGATGGCGCGCAGCCGTTCGGTGGCCGACTCGTAGATGACGATGAGCGACCAACCGCTAACTACCGCGCTGACGTCGCAATGCGGCGAGCCGGTGACCACGGTCAGGCCGCCAAACGTGTAGTTGCCGTTGCGCGTGGTGGTGACGATCGAGGTGACGTTGGCGAAGGCGCCGAAGTACGGAAGGCTGGGAGTGACCCCGGTATAGGTCGCCGCAAACGTACGCGTGGCGGTGATGGCGTTGCCATTGAACGTGACCGTCGTGTCGGCCGTGCCACCGGATCCGCCCCAATACAGGTAGGCATTGCGGATCGTCGTGCCAGCCGGGATGCCCGACAGCGCCGTGGTGCTGGTGGCGTTGAGATTGCAGGTGTTGGTGTTGCTGTTGCGCAGCGAGCCGCCGGTGCTGACGAAGTTGATGTTGCCGGTGTCGCGCACGTAGCGCGTGATGGCCTGCGCGTGGACGCCCGCGCTCGCGGCCAGCAGCGCGAGAATTGCCAATGCCCGGGCCAATGCCCTTGCCAATGAAAAGGGACACCCGGGGCTGCGGCCGTGGATGCCGTAACCGGACGGCTCTCTCATGGCCACGATTCTGGCAGTCACGCTGCAGTGCAGGCGGGCGCAGCTCTCATAATCCGGGAGCCCGTAAGTCCCGGATTGAGAACGACTTCACACCCGCCTGTCGGTCGAAACACCCGCGCGGATCAGGCCCTCGAGAGTGGCGCCGCGAACAGCACTTCGGTCGGCGCGCCGGTCGGTGAGCCGCCCTCGACCTCGAGACTGACCGCGATCTGCTTCGAATTCGCCAGCGCCGCGCGCTGCGCGGCGTTGAGCACGCGATGGTGGTCGCCGGTGTGCGGCAGCACGCCAAGCGACACCGGTGCGCCACCCTCCGGCAATGCCCACAGCTCGTGCGACTTGCCGGCCGGGAGGTCGTGCACCGTCTGCACGCGCAGGTTGAGCTCCTGGTTGTCGCCGAGGACCTCGACGCGCCAGTAGATAGTCTGCGGGTCGGTCTGCAGGGACGACTGGGCAGTCATAGGCGGCTGCGCCGGCGGCCGCGTGATGAACACGCCCACCGCCACGAAGAAGATCAGCGAGGCGGCGACGCCCAGCCAGCGCATGGCAGGCCGGCGCTGCATCTTGCGCAGCTCGAGCTTGTTTTCGATGCCGCGCCACACCGCTGCGGATGGCGTAACCGGTGTGAGCTGCGGTTCAAGGCCCGCGAGCCTGTCTTCCCACGCTTTCACGATTGCCCCCACCTGCGGCGAAAGCAGCCAGCGCTCGAAGCGCCGGCGGGCGCGATACCGCAGTGTGCCGAGTACGTATTCCGCCGCGAGGCGATCCACCAGTTCGCGGTTGGCGCTCTTCATGTCGTCTGCCCCTCGGAAGAGAGGCAGTCCTTGAGGGCGAGCAGGCCGCGGCGGATCCAGCTCTTCACGCTTCCCAGGGGGTTGGTGGTGAGGCGTGCAATTTCATCGTGCGAGCGCCCTTCGACGAAGGCCAGCGTGAGGCACTGGCGCGTATTGTCGTTGAGCTTCCCGATGCAGTGGTCGAAGTTGTTAGGCTTTTCGAGGCCGCCGGGTTCTCCCGAGGCCTCATCGGCAACCTCGGCGATGGCGTCGTCCGAGACCAGCGTCATGCGCTCGCGGCGCATGAGATCGATGGCGCAGTAGCGCGCGATGGTCACCATCCAGGCGAGCGCACGACCGCGATGCGCTTCGAATTGCGCGGCGCGCTGCCAGATGCGAACGAAGACGTCCTGCAAGACTTCTTCGGCCACCGAGCGCCGCCGCAGCATGCGCAACAGGCGTGCGAAGAGGATGGGTGAGGTCTTGTCGTACAGCGTGCGGAAGGCCACCGTGTCCGCGGCGGCGCACTGTTGCAGCAGCCGGGCCAGCTCGATATCCGGCGGCAGGGTGTCGGTACGATTCATGCTGAGTTCTACGTGGCTGATTTGACGGTGGATGCAACGCCATCAAAATCTAGCACGCAATAGGACATATACCCGACAATGCCGGCCCCCATGACTTCATCCCGCGCTGCGCTGACGTTCGTCCTGCTGTCTGTATTCATCGACAGTCTGGGCTTCGGAATCATCATTCCCTCGCTGCCGGGCGTGATCATGAAGCTCACCGGCGAGCCGGTGAGCACCGCCGCGGACTGGAGCGGCTACCTGATGGCGGTGTACGCACTGCTGCAGTTTTTCATGGCGCCGGTCTTCGGAAACCTGAGTGACCGGTACGGCAGAAGGCCCATCCTGCTCGGCTCGCTGTTCGCGTTCGGCGTGGACTTTCTGTTGACGGGGCTAGCCACCTCGATGGCGTGGCTATTCATCGGCCGCGCGTTCGCCGGCGTATTCGGCGCCTCGTTCGCCACCGCCGGCGCGTACATCGGCGACATCAGCGACGACACCAACCGCGCCAGGAACTTCGGGTTCATCGGTGCCGCGTGGGGCAGCGGCTTCACGCTGGGGCCGGTCATCGGCGGCTTCGTGGCCGAACACTTCGACGTGCGTGCGCCGTTCTTCGTTGCGGCGGCGCTGGCCTTGGCGAACGTCGCGTTCGGACTGTTCGCGTTGCCGGAGTCGCTGCCGCCCGAGCGCCGGCGCAAGTTCGAGTGGGCGCGCGCCAATCCGTTCGGCGCGTTCAAGAGCCTGACCCATCTACCCATGGTCGCGGGCCTGCTGTTTGCCGTGTTCCTCTACCAGGTGGCGCACGATTCGTTGCCCGCGGTGTGGATGTTCTTCACGCAGCACAAGTTCGGCTGGGGCCCTTCGGAGACCGGCTGGTCGCTCACGTTCGTCGGCGTCATGACGGTCATCGTCATGGGGGGTTTGACGGGGTACGTCGTGCCCAGGCTCGGCGAGCGGCGCGCCATCGTCGTCGGGTTCCTGCTGATGACGATTGGCTTCCTGGGTTACGCGCTCGTGCCGCAGGGATGGATGATCTACCCGGCCATCGTGTTCGGCTCACTGGGCGGCATCGCCAATCCCGCGATGCAAAGCGTGATGTCGAAGCAGGCGGGGCCTTCGTCGCAAGGGGAATTGCAGGGCGCCGTCGCCAGTCTCGCGAGCATTGCCGCCATCATCTCGCCGATCTTCATGACGCAGCTGTTCAGCCACTTCTCGGTGCCTGGTGCGCCCGTGCAATTGCCCGGCGCCCCCTATCTAGTTGCGGGAGCGCTGGTGTTCTGTTGCGTGCTGATCGCGCTCAGGACGGTGCCGGGCCGGGAAACCGGGAAAACTTAGCCACCGAACCCACTGCGTCGCGTTGCCGGACTTCAATCCGGCCCGGCACCGCCTACTCGAGGGCCTTCGGCCACAGCCAGCCGAAGACGCCGGCGGCGAGGCACGCGTAGATGAGCCCGTCGAACATCAGCTTGATCGTGGTGCTCCACGCGCGCCGATACCAGATGGACTGCGGTATCTGCGCCAGCGCAAAGCCCATGAACGCCGTCGCGCCGATGTATCGAAACACCTCGTGATAGTGCGCGCCGGGTGCGAGCGCATGGCTCGACACATACGCGGCAAACACCAGCACGAGCAGCTGGAACAGGAACCAGAAAACCAGGCTCGACGCCATGCCGCCCTCACCCGGTGGCATCACGGTGATGATCCACTTGGGCCCCTGTCGCAGCTTCGCCTTGAAGTCCTCCGAACCCATCTCCTTCATGGACTTGCAGCGCGGCAGCATGTAATCGCCGGGCGGCACGTTGAGCGCCGCGATCGCAGCGCGCGCCTTCTCTTCATCGGGCAGTTGCGGGTATTCGTTCTTGTGCCAGAGCGGCGTCATGTGAATGATGGAACTGGCGATGAAGCAGACGACGGCGCCTAACAGGACGGGCAGCCACAGCGCGCTGAGCTCGGTCATGACGATCTCCCTTGTTATCCGACGCCGCGCATTCTGCAACCGTTTGCCCCTCTCAACAACCAGCGAGCCTCAACAACCGCTTGCCGCAACCGTTCATACACCGCCACACTGCCCGCCATGCGCAGACCCCTTGCCCTGCTGTCGTGGATAGTGATCGCCGCCTCCTTCAGCGCGCACGCGGAGGACACGGTGGACTCTGTCCAGGCGCAGCGCGCACTGGTCGATGCGCAGGTCGCCCGGTTGTCGAGCGAACCTGATCCGCACGGCCGTGTGTATTTCCTGGGGTTCGCAGGCGTTGGCGAAGAGCGAGTGTTCGCCGAGGAAATCAAACTTGCGGCGCAGCGCGTGGGTGAGAAGTACGGATCGGCGCAGCGCTCGGTGCTGCTGCTCAACGACCGGCGCGACCTCGCCACGTGGCCGCTCGCCTCGACGTCATCATTGCGTTACTCGCTCACGGAAATCGCGCGCGTCATGAACCGCGACGAGGACGTGCTGTTTCTCGCGCTGTCATCGCATGGCTCGCGAGACACGACCATCGCCGTTTCGAACACCGGCATGACGGAGCAAGGTCTCAGCGCCCACACGGTCGCCAAACTGTTGAAAGAGTCCGGCATCAAGTGGCGGGTGATCGTCGTCTCCGCCTGCTTCTCGGGTGCTTTCGTCAAGCCGCTGGCGGACAAGAACACCATCGTGATCGCGGCTGCCGCGAAGAACCGCACTTCGTTCGGCTGTTCGGACCAGCGCGACCTCACCTATTTCGGCGAAGCCTTCTATCGCGATGCGCTGCCCCACTCCACCAACCTGCGCGTGGCGTTCGAAGCGGCACGCACGGAAATTCGCCGGCGCGAGAAGGACGAGGAATTCACACCCTCAAAGCCGCAGGGATATTTCGGGCCGATGATGGAAGAAAAGCTTCGCGCCATCGAGCAGGCTCGGGCACCGCTCCTGCGCCCGGGCCAGGGCCGGTAGTAGCGGAAGTCGTGGCCGCAGCCGTGCGGTCGGTCACTGTTCGGGCAGCGCGAAAGAGGCGCGGGCCGTCGATCTGCCAGACTTCCGGAAACCCCGGGATACACGTTGCATGGAAAGTTTCAGCGTTCGAACTACTTTGACCCAGCAGGACTGGCACGCATACCTGGCGGCCGCCAACATCCGCATCGCAAATGCGAAGCGGGCGGACGCCAGCCTGCTCATGCGCGTTGCTCCGACGGCAATGCTGTTCACAGTGATTGCGGTCGTCGTGTTCATGTTGTTGTTCAAGCCTCCGCTGTTGAAGCCAGAAGG
>DASQJS010000124.1:0-6389 GCA_035630995.1 Steroidobacteraceae bacterium
TAGCCGGTGAAAGCCGCCAGCATGAAGATGTAGAGAGCAACGATTCCAGTCATTGTGATTAGCCTTCCACTGCCTTGCGCGTGGCTTCGTGTTTGATGGCGCCGTCGTGCGTGAGCACGGCGCCGGCGAATACTTCGTCCGTCCAGTCGATTTTCAGATCGCCGGCCTTGTCGATGGCGGGCTTCAGGAAATTGAGCAGGTTGCGGGCGTACATCTCGCTGGCGTTGTAAGCCAGGGTGCCGGCCACGTTCACCGGACCGATGATCTTCACCCCCTGGTGGATGACGGTTTCGCCCGCCTTGGTGAGCTCGCAGTTGCCGCCCTGTTCGGCGGCAATGTCGACGATCACCGAGCCGGCGCGCATGCGCTCCACGGCGGCCTTGGAGATGATCACCGGCGCCTTTCGGCCGGGGACCGAAGCCGTGGAGATGACCGCATCGGAAGCGGCAATGCGGGCATCGAGCGCCTCCTGCTGCTTGGCCTTCTCCTCCGCCGTGAGCTCGCGGGCATAGCCACCTACGCCGTCGGCACTGACCCCGGTCTCGACGAACTTGGCGCCCAGCGACTTCACCTGTTCGCGGGTGGCGCTGCGGACGTCATAGGCCTCGACCACGGCGCCCAGGCGACGTGCGGTGGCAATGGCCTGAAGTCCGGCGACGCCCGCCCCGATGATGAGTGCCTGCGAGGGACGGATGGTCCCGGCCGCGGTGGTCAGCATGGGCATGAATTTTTCGAGGTTGTTGGCGGCGATGAGCACGGCCTTGTAGCCGGCCAGCGAAGCCTGGGAGGACAGGCCGTCCATCGACTGCGCGCGGGAAATACGCGGGATCAGCTCGACCGCAAAACTCGTGATCTTGCGATCGCGAAGGGCTTTGACCTCGGCGTGTTTCGTGTGGGCCTGAAGGAAACCCACCACCACGGAGCCGGGCTTGAGCTGGGCAATCTGCTCCAGGCTGAGCGGCGCGACGGTCAGCAGCACGTCGGACTGCGAGAGTACGTCGGCGGAACTGGCCAGCCATTCACCCTTCTTGTACAGCGCGTCCGGAAACTGGGCGCGGATCCCGGCGCCCGGTTCGAGCACTACACGTGCACCGGCGGCCAGGAATTTGTCGACCACCTCGGGTACGAGGCTGACGCGCGTTTCACCGGGCGCGCTCTCGCGCAGCGCGCCTATCGTAATCGGCATTTGGCTTGACTCCCCTGACAGGCCTGTGGCGATGGAGCCAAAGGCCTTTTTTTCCCGTGTTAAATGAATGTCTTGCGACGTTGAATTCTCGCATACGACTGGTCTATCTTACATGCCTCATGTTGGGCATCGATCTTGAAAAGGCAGATCGAGGTGACGGCTCGGATCTGCGCCTGCTCGCGAGCGACTTGGGTCGCGCGCTCTCCCAACTCGTCCTGCGAACGGACGTGTCCGGCATGCCGCTCGAGTGGATCGACTACAAGGAAGCGGCGCGCCTGTATCACCAGGAGCAGGTCGCTTATACCTGCGGTAGTCCGCTGTTCAAGCTTTATGGCGGTGTTAGCGCTCGCACGGGTTTTCGGACGGTGCTCGAGGTCAACTCGATCGTCGCGACGGTTGGTCACACCGGCAATCCGGGCAACACCCGTCATGACTACGTTCCGCCGCTGAACAACCAGACGCTGTTCCGGCGCGACGCTCACTTCTGCCTGTATTGCGCGCAGCGGTTCCCGGTGCGCGAGCTGTCACGAGATCACATCCGGCCTTTCAGCCAAGGTGGGCGTGACGTCTGGACGAACGTGGTCGCGGCCTGTCGCCGCTGCAACAACCTCAAGGCGTCGCGTACGCCCGAGCAGGCCAAGATGCAGCTCATCGCGGTGCCGTTCACGCCAACCTACGCGGAGTACATTTTCCTGAAGGGCCGGCGTGTGCTCGCCGACCAGATGGAATACCTGCGCGCGCATTTCCCGCGGCACTCGCCGCTGCACGCGCGCATCAAGCGCTACCTGAGCTAGCCGGGGACTGATCTTTTTTTGCGCCTCGCAAAAATAGATCTGTCCCCTATTCTTGCTACTGCGCCGCTACGCGCAGCCAGAACCGCGCGACGACTTCCTCGTGCTCGGGAGAATGGCCGCGCACGATCAAATCGTAGTCGCCGGCATCGAGGCTTCCCGGGTCGCGCAATGTGAATGCCAGCTGCGTGCGGCCCACCGGTGCCTGCCGCGATGAGCGCCACGCGAGCGTCGCGCCACGGCGATTGACCAGGTCCATCTCGTACTCGGCGTACTGCGGCTGCTGTGGGCTGTGGCCACCCACGCATTCGAGTTCGATCGCGCCGTCCTCGCAGGTCAGCACGACCACGTCCGGTTTGATGATCAGCTCACCAGGAGCATCGGTGAGCGAGACGTTGATGTCGGGGATGCTATCCGCGCCGCGGACGTTGCTGAGGCGGAACGTGCTGGAAGCTGCGACGCGCTGTACGGAGGATGCGACCCGGTTCGTGCCAGGCGCCTGGCTTTCATCGCGCGGCAGGAAGACGCCGAGCCCCAGGCCCAACGCAACCAATACGCTCGCGGCGAGCGCGAACTGCCACTGGCGCTCGCGCCGTGGCTCGGGTGCGCTTCGGTTCAGCCACCCACGACGAGCCGCGCTGGCGATGCCACGCCGCAGGCGGCGTTCCATCTCGACCTCGGCGGCGAGTTCGGGGGACGCGACCAGCCAGGCCTCGAACTCGGCACGTTCGGACCGGGAAAGGTCGCCCGCGACATAACGCGAAACGAGCCTGGTCTGCTCTTCTAGCGAATTGCGATCAAGAGACTTCATGAGTGACTTGTGTCACCAGGAGCCAAAATGTCTCACCCAAACTGTGAAAGACATCATCAGAGGCAGCAAAATTGAGGAGATTCGCGGAAAAAGGGCCAAGTGGGGCGCCCGGCGTTCAATGATGGTGCGCAGGCGGCTGCGCGCGCGCATCAGCACGCGGTCGAAATGCTTAGGGGAAAGTCCGAGTTCGTGACATAGCTGCTGTTTGTCCGTGCCGTCTAGATAGAACCGCGTCAGCAGCTGGCGGTCGCGTTCGGTCGGCAGCTCTTCGAGGAGCTCAGCCACTGCCTGGGCCAGATGTCGATCGTCCGATTCGGACAGGTCGCTCTGCTCCATTTCGAGATTCTGCGCAAGCTCGTCGACGAGCTCCGAATCGACCAATGTCTGCTGGCGTAACGCCTTGCGCGCCGCGTTGAGCGCGAGGTTGCGCGCAGTAGCCGCAGCGAACGCAAACACCTTGCGCGGGTCGTCGACGGTCCTGGCACGCACGCGTTCGACGACGATGTGCAGGGTTTCCTGCGTCAGGTCCTCGGCGTCGATCCAGCGATGGAAGGCGCCAAAACGCAGTACCGCAAGCACTCCGGGGCGCAGTGCCACCAGCATCCGCGACTCGGCCAGCCGGTCGCCGGTCAGCGCCGCGGCAACGATGCGTTCGATTTCTTCGACGGGGATCGTGCTCACACGCCACCCGCCACGCGCTGGTAGTTAGTTGCACTCGAGCGCCGCCATGGCGGACCGGCAGTCCGCGCCCGGATCGAGATTTGCGAGTTCACGAAGGAATTCGACATTGACCCATGGATACCGCGTGGAATTGCTGTCCTTACTCCTGCAGAACAACAGTTGTTTTATCTGCTGGGCGTCGCACTTGTTGAGCGGCGGGCTTCCCCAGACGAGCGCCACTGCACCAGAGACGTAGGCCGCCGCGCTCGATGCGCCCGCGGACTCGGACAGTGCATAGCCTCGCTCGGAATTCTCGGTCGTTGTCACCACGATGTCCACGCCGGGTGCCTGAATTCGGCCGTCGTTCGCATCCGGATGGCCCCTAGGATTGAACAATTCGTCGCCGCGCATATCGGTCGGGACTGCGGCGATGACCCCTGGCAGGCAGCGGTATTGCGAGGGGAAATACTCGCGGACCGTGTCGTCACGGTCGAGGCTCGTGGCATAGCCGGTGACCATCAGCCGCCTTGCGGATGACGAGCCGCCAACGGCGGCGATGATTGATTCCGAAATCGCGCGGCTGTCGACCGGCCATTTCGCACTGATATTGATGATTTCCGCCCCGTCGTCGACCGCAGCGTCGATGCCGGCAGCGATGGTGGAGATTCGGGCCAGCAGGCCGCGGTCGACGCGGCTGATGACGATTGGAAGCAGCCTGCTGTTGGGTGCCACACCCGCCACGCCGATTCCATTGTCCATCCGGCCGCCGATGGTGCCGGCCATTTCCGTGCCATGCGCATAACACCGGCCACTGGTCGCGCAACGCGCATTCAGCCTCCCGCCCTGCGAGCCCGGTGTTTCGTGTGCATGCAGGTGCAAGACCACATTTCTGGCCAGATCTTCGTGAGCGGCGTCGATGCCCGAATCGAGCACCGCGACGATGCGAGGCAAGGACCGGGCGGCGATGCCTGAATCCCAGCCGATCTTCCTGTGACCCCACAACTCATCAAGACAAGGATCGTTGGGGAACGTGGATCGCGCGGCGCGCAACCAGCAACGCGATGCGGAAACCGCCGCAGGCGGAAGCTCCATGGAAGTGGTGAGGTAGTCGGGACCGTCGCAGTCGGGTTCCGAATAACCAACCAAAGGCGAGTTGATGATTGCGATCAGTCGTTCTGTCGGGGTGTATCGCGAAAAGACGACCACGACGAAATTGCGCGCGAGCTCAACGTCCCGGACGTACCCGGTGTGCTCGAGCCAGTCGACGAGCTGGCGCTGACTGGTTCCTTCGGCGGGAAACACGATGAGGCGGGCGGGTACCTGCCTGTTCCGCTGCGCGGCGTTAGCCGCGGATCGATGACGCTGGGAAAACATGCCCGCCCAGTGCGCGCAGGCGGCGCGCAGGTCGAAGCGCGCATCACCCAGGGCACCGAGATATTCGATGACGGCAACAGGCGCGCGGGCCGCGGTCGGCGCCCACTGACCGCCGTGAGCACAGAGGTTGGGTGCGGCCGCCAGCGCACACGACGCTCCAAACGTCGTTGCCGCGGCAAGCGGCAACAACATTTTTGAGAGTCGTGGCGCAAGCGGACGCAATTTCGAACCGTGTACTACTTGATCTGGATGATGCCGCCATCAGTCACGCGCGCCGGCGAGTCGACCAGGATCGACATGACAGGCTTGCCGTTTTCCTGGACCAGGAAGGCGATCATGTCGTTGAGCTCCACCGTGCCCTTCACCTTCGACGGGCGCATGGCGATGTCGCGCGAGCGCAGGCGATGACAGGACGACAGCACTTCGGCATTGCCCGCCTTCACGTCATCGGCCGTGCAAAAACGAGTGCCGCGCGTGAACAACATCGTCACGCCGCACGGCGTGGCGAAATCCATGTTCCAGGGTGAGCGCTGCTTGCTCGAGTTTCGCGTGCAGATGCGCACGACATTTTCCTCGGCGTCGAAAACAAACGTCAGCTTGCCGCCCGCCGGCATGTGATCGTTGAGCGTCGACGACGCGACCGTGTATTCCTTGCCCAGCCATCCGGCGAGCACACTGTCAGGAGCATTTTCCTGCGCCGTTGCTAGTGTGGCCCCGAACCCGAGGAATGCCGCGGCCGTCCAGATCCCGAGCTTCCGTCCATCAATTTTCAGTTTCCCGTACATGAGACACTCCTCATTCAATTCAGCCATTTGATTGATGCAATTCCCGCGGGCATCACGGAAATTCGTTAGCCCGAACTACGAAACTCGACCACACGGCGGGCGCAGCGCTGCTACGAGTACGCAGCTGCGCGGTGCGCAACGCGTCGGCCGCCCGGCCGGAGCCGCGATACGCTTGATAAAACTCGTTCATGAAGCGTGCCGTTGACGCGTCCTCGATGGGCCACAGAGTCGCCACGACCGAATGCGACCCGTTGGCGAGAAATCCGTACGTGAGCCCGAGCACGCCTTCACCGCGAAGGGCGCTGCCGTCACCGGTCGCGCAGCCCGAGAGAACCACCACATCGGCGCGCAGCCCACTGCGCGAGATTTCGTTTGCCGTGAGACGACTGTCCGGCAGCTGCGCGCCTTCCGGTGTGTATTCGCTGAGGAAAAGCGCCGACTGCTCGGGTGAATCCTGGCGTGCCACGGCGTGGGTGGCGAAATGCAGGACGGCAAGTTCGCTCGACGGCAATTTCAACACTCGTTCGGCGGTGGCGTCGAACCCCGACAACTGGATCGTGTCGGCGGATCCGAACGCCTTCGTGACGGCACTGGCTTCGAGAGCCGAATAAGGCAGCCGTGTGAGATTGTTAGGCGACGCACGCCGCGCGCCACGCAGGGTTCCCGCACCACCGCCCTGGGCGATTCGCAACCGGCGATCGTCGGCTGCGTAAACCGGGTCGGAGATCACCGCCACGCGCGTGTTGTGCGACTTGGCCGGACGGGCCTTCTCCATTGCCAGT
>DASQJS010000125.1:0-11336 GCA_035630995.1 Steroidobacteraceae bacterium
ACCCCTCCAGCGGATAATCTTCCGCCGTCGAGTTGACCTGCTGGTTTGGATCGTACGGGTTGGCGGCCGAGTTGCGCGTTCCGCCGCTATCTACATAGGTGAATGCAGCGCGCGCTCCAAAGTGCTTGCCGAAGCCCGGCAGGAAGTCGAAGAACCCGTTCCACGCGAGCTCGGCTCCGCGCACGAAGCCATCGCCCTGGTTTTCCGGGCGCAGCACGTTGACGTCCCTGGTTACCCCGTTGTTTTCGTAAGGCACGACGACACCCAGCGTGGTCTCGATGAATCCGGACACTTCCTTGTCGAAGAGTGCCAGCGTCAGCGAGTTGGTCGAATTGAGGTACCACTCGGCACTCAGGTCGTAGTTGGTGGACTCCATCGGCTTCAGGTCAGCGTTACCCGCGAAACCGTTGTAGCCGGCCACGCAATCGCCCACCGTGACATTCGGGGGTAGTGGCAGGCAGGCGCCGTTCGTGATCTGACCCACCTGGGGATTGATATTGATCGACGGCAACAACTGCGGGAAATCGGGACGTGCAATGCCCTTGCCCACCGCGAATCTCAGGAAGAAGTTGTCCGTGGCCTTGTACCGGAGGTTGAAGCTCGGCAGCACGTCGTCGTAGGTGTTGGTTCCAGAAGTCTCGACGGCTGCGCCATTTGAGAATGCGACGTCGTCGGGATCAGCACCGGGCCCGAAGTTTCCTTGAGTGAAGACCAGCTGGCCGGATCCCGAGGCCTCGGTCTTTACGAACCGTACGCCTACATTGCCGTCCCATTTGCCGCTCCCGAAGGAAAGCTGCGCATAACCCGCGGTCGTCGTCTGATTTTGCGGATTGACGCCCAGGCCGTCGTTCGCGGGGAATTTCGTGGAATAGTCGCCGTCGAATGGCGTCCAGCCGCAGCAACCGTTGTTCACGCCCGGTGCGGTGGACACGGCAATGACCTGCTCCGACCACCCCTGGTAGTTGCGGAAAAAGCCCGTATCCGGGAACAGGAAACCACTCGGCGCGTTTCCACCGTGAAACCAGTTGGAGTAGTCCTGCTGGCGGTACGGCACATCCTGCTGGGCGAAAATTGCAGGTCCACCGGCCCAGTTCTGGCTGATCGAGCCCCAGCGGTATCCGGTCTCACGCGTGGTCGAGTTGTAGTCTTCGTAGCGCACGCCGAATCGAATCTTGTCCAGCCAGTCGCTGTTGTCGAACGTGTATTCCGCATCGGCACGATACGCCCAGGCATCGGCATCGTTGTCCTCGTGATGATCCATTGCGAATCCGTGGTAGACGGCATTCGGATTGGTGAGGACGTTGTTGGCCGGAATCACGATGGTGGGTTCATTGGAACCGTTGAGCTGCAGGGAGTACGGCCCCGCATTCTCGAAGTTCGGCCCGGCCGACGGACCCATGGTGAGGTCGATGATCTTCGTGGTGGCTTTCGAATTCTGAATGTCGGCTTCGAAGGTCAGCCGATCAGTGGCACTCCAGGTGAGATGCAGCGACACATCGTCGTTTGTGGCTTCGCGCTTGTTGTAGCGAGCCGAGCCGTTGTAGCCACCGTCATTGAGCGTGCCGCCGGTCAGCTTGTCTCCGGAATACGTGAGCCCCGTGCCATTCAGGCCGCCGCCCGGTGTGTTCCACACGGCGTTTTCATCCTGCTCGAAGGTCGCGTCGGAATAGAAGTACTGCAGGTGAGCTTCGACGCTCTCGCCCGGCGACTGCCACTGCAATGCAGCCGACACGCCCGTCCTGTTGCGGTCGACGAGCAGCTGGCGCCAGCCAATGCCACCGGTCGCGTACACGGTCTGACCCGGCACGAGGTCAGTGCGCGCGTAGTACTTGTCGATGTGCAGCGTGTCGGTCCTGGCGGTGAGGTCGGAGTAGCTGGCGGAAATGAGGCCACCGATTTCGCCGAACGAAGTCTCGGTCCTGCCGCTGAACAATGCCGATCCCGAAGGCTCCCACTTTTCAGCCAGGTCGCCCCAGGATTCCTGGACCGAGAAGCTGATCTTGTGTTCTTCAGAATCGAATGGCAGCCAGGTACGCAGGTTCACGGTGCCGGACAGGGCGCCTTCGATCTGCTGAGCGGAAGGGTTCTTGTAAACATCCACCCCTGAGAGCAACTCGGGAGGAACGTCCTCGAAGCCGAGGACGCGGCTGTTTTTCGCCGAGAACGCGGTGTGGCCATTGAGCTCGCTGCGCACCCAGCTCAATCCACGAATGGTGACGCCGGCGCCTTCGATGGCGATGCGGTCCGCGTCACGCGGTTGCGGCACTCGACCGATAGCCACGCCGGGAATTCGTTGCAACACTTCAGTGACGCTGCGATCGGGAAGCGCGCCGATATCGTCGGCGGTGATCGCATCGACCAGCTCGGTGGCGTCCTGCTTGCGGGCCTGAGACGTTTCGAGCTGGCGGCGAATGCCGGTAACGACGATTTCACCGAGATCGTTCGCCTCGGAACTCGCTGCTCCTTGCCCACCTTCGTTCGCCGTCTGCGCGAATGCCGGCGCTGACAACACGAAGCTCAAACCGAGCGCAGTGGCCGTGGCAGCCCGTCCACCTCCATGCAGCGCGGCGCGTACGCCAGCGGCAACACTCGAAGCAGGCGATTTAATTGAATGATTCACAGTGACCCCCCGTTGAAGACTGAAATTGGTGAATCGCAGCGCCATCGACCTCCGTCGAGCTGGCCCCCCGCTGCACCAATGAAATCCTTTTTATTAGCGATACCGTACCGCAGAAATTCCGTTTCGTCCACACGGGCGCTGTCCCGGATTTGGTATCCGGGGTTTCGTTATCGACACATATCTATAGAGGGGGCGGGCGGGCAGTTTCTAGATTGCTGCTCGAGCGCTGCTTCGAAGTCGTTCCACTCCGAGCATGGTTGTCGACAAGCCGGCGTCACTCAGTTGTGTTGGGAGTGGACGACCCAACACCACGTGCGCACAGGCCTCGCCCATCGCCGCACACGTTTGTATGCCGTAGCCGCCAAGCGCAGCCACCCAGAAGAAACCTCGCGCCGTGGGGTCGAAACCCCCGACGAGCCCGCCATCGGACACGAAGGAACGCAGGCCCGCCCAAGGACGTAGCGGACGTTCGATCCGCATCGTCGTCGCACGCTCGATGCGATCGATCGCCAATGCAATGTCGAGTTCTTCGGCCTGGACGTCGTGCGGGCGCACGGGGTCCGCATTGGCGGGGGACCCGAGCAGGAGTCCGGCGTCGGGTTTGAAGTAGAAGTCTTCGCCGACGCTGGTCACGAACGGCCAATGCGCCGTGGCCACGCCTGCGGGTGGCTGAAACAGGAAAGCCGAGCGGCGCCGAGGCTCGATACCCAGAGGCGCGACCCCCGCCAGTGCGGCCACTTCATCGGCCCAGGCACCCGCGCCGTCGATGAGCAATGGTGCCCGCAGGGAATGTGGTTGCGCACCGCGCATGGCGACCTCGAGAAGCCACTCCCCTCCCGAGCGTTCGATGGAATGAATCTGTACGCCGCACTCGAGGCGGCTGCCGCGCTGCTTCAGGCCGCGAATGAAACCCTGATGCAGTGAATTGACGTCGATGTCCGCCGCACCGGGTTCGAAAAACCCTGCCTGCGCGAATTGCGGCTCGAGCACCGGCACCAGCGACCGCATCTGCTCCTCGCCGAGCAGTTGCAACTGCGGCGTGAACACGCGCATGGCCGCGCAGTCACTTTCAATCTGCGCGGACTGTTCCTGCGTGCCAATCACGAGTGCGCCGCGAGGGCTGAGCAACGGATTCTCGACGAAGCCGCGCGGCGGCCGCTCGAGGAACGCGCGGCTCGCACGCGTCAATGCGCGTACTTGCGAAGAACCATAGGTTTCGCTGAACAGCGCCGCCGAGCGGCCCGTCGAATGCAGGCCGGCCTGCGATTCCCGCTCCAGCACGACCACCTTCGCGTGGTTCGAGAGGAAATACGCCACGGAGGTGCCGGCGATTCCGGCTCCGATGACGATGACGTCGATTGCCTGAGTGTCACTCATGCCCGGAGCTCATGACCGCGCAACGACCGTGGTCGCCGCCAGATCGCCCGTGACATTGCCGAGCGTGGCAAACGCATCGGGAATCGTCTCCACGGCAAGCATCAGGCCCAGCGGAGCGATCGGCAGCCCCATCGCCTGCACCACCGGCATGTTCATCGCCAACAGACTCACCTGGCCCGGAAGCCCGACCGAACCCAGGCTGATCACGACCGCGAGCGCGGCACCGACGGCCAGCTGGCTTGTGGTCAGATCGACGCCATAGATCCACGCGATGAAGCAGGACACGCCGATGTATTGCACCGGGCTCGTGATCCGGAACAACGACACCGCCATCGGCAGAACGAGCGCCGTGACGGCCGGCGAGCATCCCAACCGGTTCTGCGCGCTTTCGACCATCGCCGGCAGTGTCGCCAGCGAAGACTGCGTGCTCACGGCGATCACTTGCGCGGGCAGGATCCCTGCCGCGAATTGCCGCAGGCGTTGCCTGCCCGCGAGAACGGCGACGATGTACAACCCGAGCGTCACGACCAGATAGAGCGTGCACATCGCCAGGATGTACCACCCCAGTGCGCTCAGCACACTGAATCCCGCCTTCACACAAACGCTGAACGCGAGCGCGAACACGCCCAGCGGCGCCGCCCACAACACCCAGCCAACAATGGTGACCGTGGTGTCCTTGAGCGTCTGAAACAAGTCGATCGCCTGAGCCCGGCGGCGTGGCTCGACACGAGTCAGCGCGAAGCCGAACAGCAGCGCGCACACGACCAGCGGCAACATCGCGCTTTGCGCGGCAGCCGCGATGACATTGCTGGGGATGATCGTCACCAGTCGTTGGGCAAACCCGGTCGCCGCTGCATCCGTTGCCGGCGGCGTTCCGATGGCCGCCCGTAGCGACGCGATGAACTCTGGATCGCGCGGCAGCAGCGAGAGCTGGAATGGCGCATAGATCGCCGCGAAAGTCGCCGCGGCGCAAAGCAGCACGAGGAATACCAGGATGGCCCGACGCGCCGTGCGGCCTGACGCCGCCGCATCGCTCGTGGAAGCGACGCCGAGAACCACGAGCGCAACGACCAGCGGCACCACCGTCATCTGCAGCGCGTTGAGCCACAGATCGCCGATCGGCTGCGCCACACCCGCCATGTCCCGGGCAAGAGCGGGTTGAACACCGGTGAGCACGATGCCCAACGCGGCGCCGCCGAGCAAAGCCGTCAGTACGCGTGCGGTGGGAGACATCGCGACC
Organism: Steroidobacteraceae bacterium; assembly: GCA_035630995.1. Taxonomy (GTDB): domain Bacteria; phylum Pseudomonadota; class Gammaproteobacteria; order Steroidobacterales; family Steroidobacteraceae; genus CADEED01. The sequence goes on from DASQJS010000125.1 coordinate 5,238, forward strand.
TGGTCAAGGTTCGTTGAAGCGTTGCGCACGCTTGATGCTGGCGTTCAGGTGATCAATTCGATCGCTTTCATCGCAGAGCATGATGTAAACGAGGTCCAACAGGTGTTGCAGAACGGCCGAGTACAGCAGTGGCTGGATGTGCGCCCGGTCGTCATGCGCGGAGACGAGCAGCGACATATCTGCATGGGCGCGCAATGAATTTGCGCTGTGCCGGGTCACCGAAACGACCTTGCCCCGCTGCTCGTGGAACTGGCGCTCGATCTGGCCCAGCGCGGGCTGCCGGCCATGCTCCGAAAACAGGACCAGCACGTCGCCCTTCCCGGCGATCGCCAGTGCGGCGCTCAGCGACACCGGGTCGGTGTGACAGATCACGGGAATTCCCAGCAGCGCGAGTTTCATCGAGAACGCGCGCGCGGGCACGCCATCCTCGCCTAGCCCGATGACGAATACCTTGCCAGCCACATTCAACGCGCGCGCGATCTCCGCGATCTTCGCCGGCGTATTGATGAGGCGCGTTTCCTCCTCGGCGAGCGTCTTGCTGCGCCACAGGTCCGCGGCCAGTGCCGACTGCGGGTCGCTGCGCGACGGCGGCGTCGCGCGCGATTCCCCGTTGCCGTTCTCGCGCGCCACCGCCTCGCTGACCGACACCTTCAGGTCGGGATAACCTTTGAAGCCTAACTTCTGGCTGAACTTCACCACGCTCGACTGGCTGATGCGCAGGGAGTTGGCGAGCTGTTGGGATGAATAGTCCCGCAGCAGGTGAGCATTCTCGAGGATGAAATCCGCAATGCGTCGCTCGATCGCAGACATCTGGTCACGCTCAGCCCGGATCTTGACGAGCGAGGACATCAGACTTCGATCGGCTCGAGCCCGCGTATCTCGCGGATACCGAGGCCCGGCGCATCGCTGATGGTGATTTCGGAGTCGTTGAACAGCACGCCGCCGTCGACGGGATTGAACTGGCACAGCGAAGGCCCGTCGAGATCCACCTTCGTGATCACGTCGGCCTTCGCGACGGCGATGTGCGCCGCCGCCGCCACGCTGATGCTGGTTTCGACCATGCATCCGATCATGCAATCGATCTGGTACATCGCCGCGATGTCCGCGATGTGCAGGGCATTCGAGATGCCGCCCGTCTTCATGAGCTTGATATTGATGATGTCCGCCGCGCGCATGCGGATGAGCTCGATGACCTCGGTCGGTCCGAAAACGCTCTCGTCCGCCATGATCGGCGTGTGTACGCGCTCAGTGACGTATTTCATCCCTTCGAGATCGTTCGCCTTCACCGGCTGCTCGACCAGCTCCATGCGCACGCCCGCATTCTCGAGCGTCTGGATGGCAAACACCGCCTGTTTCGCAGTCCACGCCTGGTTCGCATCCACGCGGATGAGCGCCCTGTCCTCGACTGCCGCATAGATGGCCTTGACGCGCTCGACGTCGAGCTCGATGTCCTTGCCCACCTTGATCTTCAGGGATTCGAAGCCGCGTTCGACCGCGGCGAGCGAGTCCGCGACCATCTTGTCGATGTAATCGACGCTGATCGTGATGTCCGTGGTGATGACCGGATCGCCGCCGCCCAGGATCTTGTAGAGCGGCGCCCCGTACAGCTGCGCGAACAGGTCGTACACCGCGATCTCGACTGCGGCCTTGGCGCTTGAGTTTTTTTCGAGGGCTCCCTGGATGAGCCGCGTGATGCGATTCAGATTCGCAATCTCCTCCCCGATGATCCGCGGCGCGATGACCTTGTGAATGGCTTCAATAATAGAGCCATGTGTGTCGCCGGTGATTACAGCAGTGGCGGGCGCCTCCCCGTAGCCGATGTGCCCGGTGTCGGTGTGCATCGTGATGATGACGTCTTCGATCGTATCCACGGTTCGCAAGGCGGTCTTGAATGGCGTCTTGAGCGGGACGCGCAGCATGCCGAACCGGATATCCGTAATTTTCATGGACGCACTCGCAAAATGCTTGTTATGTGTTCAACGATTGAATCGCGCCGGCCGAACAGCAGCGGCGTGAGCGGGGTGACCGAGACTCCATTGAGCTGCACTCGGGCCACCTCTCCCGTTCCGTCGCGATAGCTGATGCCAGTCGTGTCGTGGATCACGTATGGCATTCCGTTGTCGTGCCCGATCACCATCATGACGTGCCCGGGGATATAGACGAGATCGCCGGTCTCGAGGTTGCGCAGCACCGCGAGCCGGCGCTCATGATCATCGGCGTCCGTGAAGGTGATGCGGTTGAGCGCCGGGGACACCGCCTGGTCGCGCGTGTTCCTTGGCAACTGGACCCCGAAGCTGCGATAGACATCGGACACGAAGCCGCTGCAGTCGCGTGCGTTGTACGAATGGCCCCACCCATAACGCTCACCGAGGAACTTGAAGCCCTGGCGCAGCAGGTTGGCACGACTGAGCGGTAGATAGTCACCCGAGGTGTCCGAGGTGCGGGGCAATAACGCCGGCGTGAATTTCAGCGTACCGTCGCTGGCGCGCTCGGGCAGCTCGATGACGTGTGCCGTATAGGGATGCTGACCGTTCACCGGCCTGGCTTGCGGCCAGTCCGCAATCACGGGAACCCGCACTCCCATGTCGAGCTGCAACTCCGAAACTTCGGGGCGCTCCGGCGTGAAGACGGTTTTCGCGGTGGCGCCCGTCACGACCAGGTACGGCAACTTGCGTGTGTAACCCAGCACTGCTTCCGCCGGACCTTCGGCGATAAAACGCTTCTCCACCCAGGCCGCATACACGCTGCTCACGATGAACCACCAGTTCCCGTCGCGACTCTGGTGAACGATGATCACGGGCGCGCCCGGAAACAATGCGCTTTCCTGGAAGCGATCGATGTCGCGGTCGTCAGCCGAGTTGTACCCGCGCAGCGGCGCAGGAAAGGTGCGCAGATCCGCGCGCTTCACGACGAGACCGTAACGGGTGGGCTGACTCTCCGGCACCGTCTCCAGCGCAACGTTGCGCATCAGCGCATCGAAATCCGGCCGTTCGAGCTTGCGCCCTTCGGCGTCGAACATGTCCTTCTCCGGATAACTCGAAATCCCTTCTATCCAGGAGCGAACCCGTGCACCAGCCAGTGCCGGCGGCATGGCGTAGATGTCGTGAACCGACGGATCAGTCTGGAGAAGGCGCGCGTTTTGCAAGGCAATCGCCTGCGCGTCGAGCACGATCTTTTTCGCATTCGACTCGCGCGCGATCCAGAACTCGGGCGTGAGTTGTTCCTGCTGCACGCCGACGACGGCATGCGGAGGAATGGCGGGAGTTCGCGGACTTTGACTCGAGCACGAGGCGAGAAGGTACGCCAGTAACGCGTAACTCAATTGCCTCCCAAGCGCGCACTTCATTCGTCAATGCCCCATTTTGTTCCGAGGAATAGTCTCTTCCCGCAACAATAAAATCAAGAATAAATTATTGACGGTCGCCGCGAGGCCATGTTACACAGCACTGAACAAGGCGGCGTGTGCACAGTGAAAGACGCGCAATTATCAAGACCGTCGACTCTCCAGCAAATGACGCGAGTCAGCTGCGTGGTGATGATGATGCTCTGCTCCGCAACGCGGGCCGACACCCTGGAACAGGTGCAGAAGCTCGTGGATGCGGGCCAGTTCAAGTCCGCCGAAGGGCAGATCACGAGGTCGCTCGCGCAAACTTCCCTCTCTTCCGCGGATCGCGAGGCGCTGACCTTCGAGCGCGAACGCATGCGGCGCATCCGGCTCGACTTTTCCCTCACGGCCGACGACGCACAGTCGCGTCTCCGGCGGCAGATTCCGGACCTCACCCCCGCGGAATTTGCCGCCTGGGACGCGGCGGGGCTCCTCGAGCACCAGGTCATCGACGGGCAGACGCTCTATTTCAATCGCGCGCCTTCCAATCTCTTTCGGCTGAGCGAAGCCGCCGTCAAACGCCGCAGCAGCACAACGCCGCCGTGGACCGATGGACCCATGGAAGCCGCCAACGCGCATCACCGCGAGGTCCGCGACCAGGCGCTGAAAACGGGCAAGGCCGGCGTCGCGCCCCGCAAGGTACGGGTGACGTATTCGCTGACCGTGAATGCGGATGCCGTTCCGGGCGGCGAGACGACGCGCGCGTGGCTGCCGTTTCCGCGCGTGCTGCCAGGCCAGCAGGAAAACGTGCGCCTCATCGAGAGCTCGCCTGCGAAACACGTCATCGCGCCGGAATCGGCCCTGCAGCGCACCGTGTACATGGAGAAACTCGCCGACGCCGGCAAACCCACGATGTTTTCGATCACGTATGAGCTGACGGTCTTTGGCCAATATCACCTGATCGATGCCGCGAAGATCCGGCCGGCAGCGCGCACTCCGCAGCTCGCGCCCCACCTGGCGGAGCGCGCTCCCCACATCGTGTTCACACCCGCGATCCGCGAGTTTTCCCGGAAGGTCGTCGGCACGGAAACCAATCCATTCCTCATCGCGCAAAAGTTGTTCGCGGCGGTCGATCGCATTCCGTGGGCCGGCGCGCGCGAATACTCCACGATCTCCAACATCAGCGACTACACGCTGCACGCCGGGCACGGCGATTGCGGGCAACAGACGTTGCTGTTGATGACCCTGCTGCGGCTGAACGGCATCCCCACGCGCTGGCAATCGGGCTGGGTCTACTCCGAGGGTGCCTACGACAACATGCACGATTGGGCGCAGCTCTATCTACCGCCCTACGGCTGGGTGCCCATGGATGTGACCTTTGGGCGCCTCGCATCCGGCGATCCGCAGATCGATGCGTTCTATCTCGGCGGACTCGACGCCTACCGCATCGCGTTCAACGACGAATTCAGCCAGCCGTTCGAGCCGGCCAAGCAGCACGCCCGATCCGACACCGTGGATTCACAGCGCGGTGAAGTCGAATGGCGCGGCGGCAATCTTTATTTCGATCAGTGGGATTACAAGTTCGAAGCGCAGGTGCTCACGGTCCCGCAGGAGACCGGCTGAGCGTTCATGTCCTAGGGAGACAATATGTTTTACAAGCGATTCATCAGCGCCCGCACGCCGGTTCTCTCGTGCATGGCGCTCTTCATTGCCCTACTGATAAGCGTAGGGACGTCGCAACTCGTGCATGCCGCCAGCGGTGACGGCTCACTCGTTGGACATCTCAATGCCACCGACAAGAATGCCGTGAGCGGCGCGGAAATCGCGGCGCGCAACGTCGATACCGGTTTCACTCGCAAGGTGAAGGCCGATGCGGACGGAAGCTACCGGTTCCCTTACCTGCCGGTGGGCACGTACACCGTGGAAGCTTCGAAGGACGGCAAGAGCCTCGGCTCACTCGACGGCGTGCCGGTCTCACTGGGCGTCGCGACCAGGGCGGACCTCGACCTCGGCGACACGACGCTCGAAACCGTGACTGTCGTGGGATCGCGAGTACAGAACTTCGTCGACGTCACGTCCACCGAGAGCGCGACCAACGTGACGGCGGAAGAACTGGAGCGCCTGCCCGTGGAGCGCGACCTGATGTCCGTGGCGCAACTCGCTCCAGGACTGAGCAAGGGAGATTCCGCCTTTGGCGGCGTCTCGTTCGGTGGGTCGTCGGTTGCCGAGAACTCGGTCTATATCAATGGACTCAACGTCACGGACTTCTACAACCGCATCGGGTTCTCGTCGGTGCCGTACGCGTTCTACAAGGAATTCCAGGTCAAGACCGGCGGCTACTCGGTAGAGTACGGTCGCACCACCGGCGGCGTGATCAACGCCGTGACCCGCTCCGGCACCAACGAATTCGAATTCGGGGCGGAAATGGTGTGGGAGCCGAGCTCTGCGCAGGCCAGCGGCGACAACTACTACTCGCCGGATAGCACCGATGCCGACACGCTTCCGCAGGCGTACCGGATCCTGCAGTACGACGAATACGACCGCATGAACGCGACGGCGTATGCATCGGGTCCCATCATCAAGGACAAGCTGTTCTTCTTCGCGATCTACGAGGCGCGCAATTACGAGCCCGTCAATACCGACAACACCGGAGCGAATTTCTTCGAGGCCGAATCGGACGAGGGCTTCTGGGGCGCGAAGATCGACTGGCAGATTTCCGACAAGCACCTCCTCGAGCTGCTGGCGTTCTCCGATGAAAACCAGAAGCTGAGCGA
>DASQJS010000126.1:0-11765 GCA_035630995.1 Steroidobacteraceae bacterium
GGTATCGCCGGTAGACGAATGGCCGCACGCTCTCGGCCTGGATCAACTTGTAGGCCGCGGTGCCTGTGACGGCGCGCGCCTTGATCCACGCATAACGCTCCCAGTCGCGGCCATGCGTCTGCAGATAGTTGTCGAGGAACATCCCGCTGGCGGTCAACGGCCCGCTGTCGCCAAAAGGGCGCAACCGCATGTCGACACGGAACACGCTGCCCTCGGCGGTGCCCTCGCCCAGCAGCCGGATCACGAGCCTTCCCAGGCGCGTGAAGTAATCCTCGTTGTCGATGCAGCGCGCGCCTGCGGTGGTGCCCTTGTCGGGAAACAGGAAGATCAGATCGATGTCGGAAGAAAAATTGAGCTCGCCGCCGCCGAGCTTGCCCATGCCGAGCACGATGAACTCCTGGCGCTCGCCCGCCGTGTTGAGCGGTTCCCCGTAGGTGCGTACCAGATCCTGGCTGGCATATTCCACGGCCGCCTGGATGGCCGCGTCCGCGAACGCGCTGGTGTCCGCCAGCGTCTCGTTCAACGTGGCCCAGCCAGCAAGATCGCGCCAAGCGATTCGCACCATCTCGCGTTCCCGCTGGCGGCGCAGCGCCGCCATGAACCCCGCGAGGTCCGGCTCGGCGATCACCGCGGCCAGGCGTCGTTCCATCTCCCCATGCGAAAGCGGCCGCGTCAGCTCCGCACCGTCGATGAGCCATTTGGCGATGCCGGCGTCGCGCGCCAGGCTGTTGCACACGAAGTCGCTGCCCGCGAGCACGCGCGGCAACGCGTCACGCAGCTCGGGAGCCGAGGCCTCGAATAACGCGAGCGCGCCCGATTCGCGGACGCGTGTCAGTAGCTGCTCACAGTAGGCGGCGAGTTGCGGTGTCACCGGCGCGGACTGTACTAGAAATATCCGCCAGAAAGGCCCACCAGAAAAATCGCCAATACCCCTTGCGGATGGCGTGCAGAGGCCTACGATTCGCTCATGAAAATGCGTCTCTGCTCGTTAGTCGCTGCCGGTGGTTTGGTCCTCGTCAGCGCCTGCGCCCGCCAGGAAAGCGCGCGCGAGATCGACTGGGCCAAGGCGGCGCTGGCGCGCAATCCCGCTTACGAAATCGTCGCCACCGACGACTCCGCCGGGGTTTTCACGGTTCGCAACACCACGACCGGCCAGGTCGAGACTCTCAAGCTGCACGATCTGATCGCCGCGCCGTTGCCGCCCAGGGTCACCGCGCAGGCCGCGCCCGCGCCCGCGCCCGCGCCGGCCGCACCCGCCGAGCCGGTCGAATCTCCAGAGGTCGAAGACGACTCCGGCACGCTGGCGTCGCGCCAAACTACCGAGCCCGAGGCCGGCGCCGCTCTCGCGAATGGCGCACTTGCGCAGGGTCCGGGCTACAGCATTCAGCGCGGCGACGTCGCGGCGGCGCCGGCCGCCGGAACCATCGAAGGTCCGGGCTACTCCATCACGCGCCAGGAGCCAACCACGGCTCCATCAAACTCCGGCTCCGAGGCGTTGGCGTCCAATGTCGAGCGCCGCACTGATCCCATCGTCTGCCAGGGCGATCGCCTCATGCGAATCGACGGCGAGACCATGGAGTTTGCGGGCGACGCCGTCATCGCCGAAAAAGGCTGCGACCTCTACATCAGCAACGCTCGCATCAGTGCCGGCGGCGTGGGCATCATCGCGCGCCAGGCGCGGGTGCACATCGTCAACAGCACCATCGGCGGCACGCGCGGATCCTATGAAGCCTCCGAAGGCGCCGAAATCTACGTGGCGCGCTCCACTTTCACCGGCATCGGTCGCCGCTTCGACACGGCCACCATGAACGATCTCGGCGGCAACGCGTACGAGCCAAACTAAGCTCACGCGACCGTACCCGGTGCGCGCGTTCGCCATCGTTGTTCTGGCGTCCGCTTCGCTGGCGGCCGCCGCTGATCCCGGAAACTCGGCGGCGCTCGAGCAATACCGCAAGTTGCGCTGCGAGCCTCGCAGCCTTTCCGTGCAGTCCGTCGAGCCTTTGCGCTTCGCGGCCACCGCAACCTGCTACAAGCTGCCGAAGTCGTTCGCGCATGACGGGTGGGTACAGCTCGTGGCGGTCGATGTCGGCGCCGGCACCGTGCGCCTCGTCGACCTCGGTCGCGACAATGATGCCGCAAGGACTTTGCAACACGACGGCCACGGTGGGTTGCGTTGGATCGCGCGCCGGCGACCGCACGCCGATCAATCCCGTGAGCTTGAAGTCTGGACGCTGGCGGCATCGGAAACGCAACCCCGGCTGACAGGCCAGCTCGAACTACCCTTCGACGTCGGCAACGGGCTGGACGCCACACGGGGCACGCAATGCATGCTCATCGGCGGAAGTCCCCAGAATCATGTGCTGGTGAAATTCATCGACGGCGGACTCAGCGTTCAGCCTGTCGCCGGACTGCGTGGCGTGCGGTTGTGGCATTCCGCGCATCAAGCCTTCGTGGTGCAGACGGATCCAGAATCTCTCGCCGTTCACGCGTTACTCGATTGCGACGGGCAGACCCGGCCCCTGCCCGAGGGGGATGCCGCGCGCTTCGCGGAGTTTCCTCGCGAGCAGATCCTCATTTCGAGCCGAAGCGACTGGCTGGTCCGCATCGAGTCCAGCGAGGGCGAAGGCACTGAGCTCGTGATCTTCCAGGGCGACAGCCGCCGCTCGTTCGGCCCCTTCGAATGGATGCCAAAAGGCTGTCCGGATATCTGCGTCGCGGAAGGACTTCAGCTGATGGACCCCGGCTGGTCTCCCGGCGGAGGCGTGTTCATTGCGCATGAGTTCTTCGAGGCCATGATCGTGTCCGGCGAGAAACTGACGCGCATCGCCAGCTGGAATTACCGTGATAACGGCGCCGCCAACCACACGGCGTTGCTGTCGGACTCACTTGCCATGCAGCTATCGAAAAAGCGCGGAGTCATCTTCCACCGTTGGTAGGATGCGGCCTGATCACCCACGAGGAATTTCGATGACTTACTGCGTCGGCGTCCAGGTCGATCAAGGCCTGGTATTTCTGTCTGACTCAAGGACCAATGCCGGCGTCGACCAGGTCAGTACATTTCGCAAGATGACTTTCTTCGAGATGCCGGGCGAGCGGGTCATCGTGTTGCTGGCCGCCGGCAACCTGGCCGTGAGCCAGTCGGTAACCGGCCTGCTGCGTGATCGGGTGACCCAGGCCAGGAACAGCCTGCTGACGACGCGCACCATGGCCGACGCCGCGCGGCTCGTGGGCGACGCCGTTCGCGACGTGTACCACCGTGATGCCGAACCGCTGAGAGAGCACGGCATCGAGTTCAACCCCACTTTCATCATCGGCGGACAGATTGGCGGCGAGGCGCCGCGCCTGTTCCACGTGTATTCCGCCGGCAACTTCATCGAGACCACCGCGGATACGCGTTATTTCCAGATCGGCGAATCCAAGTACGGCAAGCCGATCATCGATCGAGTGGTAAAGGCCGATACCGGGCTCGCCGCGGTGGCCAAATGCGCACTCATTTCGATGGATTCCACCATCCGCTCGAATCTGTCGGTGGGCATGCCGCTCGACCTCGCCATCGTGCGCCGCGATGCGCTCGCGATTTCGTTGCATCGAAGCATTGGCCCGGACGACGCCTATTTCAAAGTCATCCGTGACGGCTGGGGTGAGTCGTTACGTAATGCGTTCCACGCCCTCCCCGACCCCTCGATTCCGCAGTCCTAGTGGCGAAAGTGGGACAACACCGTGCGGCGCGCACGTTTTGGCGCAGCCGTGTTTCCTTCCCGCTGAATCAGGCGTAGCTTCTTTTCTCATGAGAGACCCGCCGACAAGCCGTCGAACGGCACTGCAGGCGCTGCTGGCTCTGGGCGGCAGCCTGACCGTGCGGGACCTCTTCGCAGAACCGAACATCGGCACCCGACTTCCCGGAACGCCCGAAGATCTTTCGGGTGCATTGGCCGATCCCGAACCCCTGTTTGCCGCACCCACGCGCCTGGATCGCATCGGTCGCGTGATGACGCACGTGAAGGTGAACGGCAAGGGCCCTTTTCGTTTCGTGATTGACACCGGTGCCAGCCGCTCGACGCTCGCGCCGCATCTCGCGCGCGCGCTCGCGCTGAAACCTTCGGTCGGTCGCAACGTCATGCTCAATGGCGTCACCGGAGCCGCCGAAGTACCCACGGTCGCCGTCGACAGCATCGAAATCGGCGCGCTGCGTTTTGAAAAGCAGGATCTTCCGGTCATCTTCACATCGATCATGGGCAACGCCGACGGCATTCTCGGCGTGGCCGGTTTTCAGGATCAGCGCATCGACGTCGACTTCAAACGCGACCGCGTGAGCGTGCTCGAATCCAACGGCAAGCGGCCCCACTACAGCATGGTCACCGCGCGGGCCACGCGAAACGTCAACGGACTCATGATCGTCGACGTGCGTGTCGGGCGCCGCATCCGCGCGAAGGCGGTCATCGACACCGGCGCCGAACGTTCGCTGGGCAATCTCGCGCTTCAGGGCGCCATGAACAAGAACCGCAAGAAACGCCAGGTCGTCTCGGCGGTGGTGCACGGCGCGACCCCCGACATCGCCGACGGCGACGTGCAGACCATCAGGGAAGCAACCATCGGCGACATGACGCTGACCAACCTCGAAGTGATCTTCGCCGACTTCCATGTCTTCAAGCTCTGGGGGCTCGACCAGGAACCGGCGCTGCTCATCGGCATGGACATGCTGGGCGTCCTCGAACGGCTGGTCATCGACTATCGGCGCAATGAAGTAAGCATGTACGGCGAGCGCGCGACCTCGCGAATCGTTCAGCGCTAGCTTCGTTCGCCTCAGCGCAGCAACGTGAAGGCGCCGAGCGCCACGCGCCGGCCGTTGAGCAGCGCTTCCACCTTGTGTACACCCGGGTAGTGTTTGCGGGTAGTCAGTTGCCGCAGCCCTATCTTCTTCGCCACGGCCACGCGCGCACCCGGCGCCAGATTGAGCGCCTTCATCTTGAAGGTCTTGGCGCCCGTGCCACGCGCCTTCACGAAGTGCACCACCAGGTCGACCATGACTCGCTGCGGCTTTTGTTGCTTGTTGACCAGCGTGAATGACAGCGTGACGGCGCCGCCGATTTTCACTCGCGGCGGCGTCACGCGCTTGTCGCGCAGCGCCACCTCCGCCTTCGATCCATAACCCAGCGCGCCCAACGCGCCCAGGTCCGCACGTTTCACCGCCGAACGCAGCGCGTGATTCACGATCCACCGCCGCTCGACGGTTGCGCCGCGCAGCCATCGTTTCGCCACGGTGACGACCAGCGCAGGATGATCCTTGCCGATGTCATTGAGGTTGTTGGCCACCGAGCGCCGAACATAAAGCTCCGAATCGTCTTTCAGGAGTTCGAGCAGCTCGAGCACCGGCCGCGGATCTTTCTGGAACGCGCGCAGGCGCGGCGCCCAGGGCAGGCGCGGCCGCGTCCCTTCGGAAACCAGTCGACGCACGTGTGGGCTCGCGTCACGAGTCCATTCGCGCAATCGGGCCAGCGTGGCGTCGGGATGTTTTTCGAGAAACGCGCGAATGCTGTATTCGGCGGTGAAGCGTTGCGTCAACGCGTGTTGCGCGCGCATCGAATCTTCAAAATGATCGAGTCCGTGTCGCGCCACGAAGAACAGGTGCGGCATGTACAGAAAAGCCGCCATGCCGCCCGAGGCGCGATGCGCGTGCGGTTGTGAGGCCGACGCCAGCAGCACGTCGATGGCTTGCGGATAGTCGGCCGGCAAGTGTTTGCGCAGCGCCGCGGCGATGTGAAATCCGCGGCCGGTCAGGGTCATCGCGGCAAATCCGGCCAGTGCGTCGCGCAGGAACTCGTCGTGCGGAAAGTCCGCGTGCACGGCGCGAATCATCTGCGCGATGGCGCGCGGCGCGCTCGGTCCGAACTGGTCTTTGAGAGCGCTCGCCAAGCGACTACTGCCGCGCGGTGGCCAGCTTCAATCCCAGCGCGATGAACATGGCGCCGGCGACCTTGTTGAGTACGTTCGCCATGGACGGCCGGCGCAGAAAAGCGACGCGCAGTTTCGCCGCGGCGATGGCCAGCACCAGGCACCAGATTACGCCGAGCGTCACGAACGTGAGCCCCAAAACCAGGAACGCGCCAACCTTCCGCGAACTGCCGGCATCGATGAACTGCGGCATGAGCGCGAGAAAGAACAGCGCCACCTTGGGATTCAGCAGGTTGGAAAAGATGCCCTGGCGAAACGCCGGCCAGCGGCCGGAATCGCTGCGGACTTCATCGCCGGGCAGACCGCTCGCGCGGCTCAGCAATGCACGCACGCCGATATAAATGAGATAGGCGGCGCCCGCGAACTTCACCGCCATGAATGCATAGGGTGACGTGGCGAGCAGCGCCGAAAGCCCGAGCGCGGCAGCGAAGGTGTGGATGACGCTACCGGCGGTGATCCCGAGCGCCGCGGAAATTCCTTCCGATCGCCCACCCGCGAGACTGCGCCCGAGAATGAAGAACGTATCCTGACCCGGCGTGATGACCAGCAGGATGGCCGTGGCGATGAACAGCCAGTAGTTATGAATGCCAAGCATGGGCGGCACTGTGCCGAACTCGCCCCTGCCTGGCAAACAAGTTTTGCTTACGAAACGAAAGCTGCGGGCACGGGTTCCTCGCCCAGCGCCTGCCGCAGCACCGCCCAGTGCATCGCCTCGTCTCCGAGAATGCTCGCCGCCGCCTTGGCCAACTCGCGATCCTTGAATAGCGGCACCGCGCCAAGATACGCACTGACCGCGCCCTTCTCGAGGCCCGCCGCAAAGCGCAGCACATCGTTCTGCGTCTTCAGTGTTTCGACGGGAAAGTTGTACTGCGCTTTCGCGACCGCCGCCGTTCCACCGAGCTTGGTCACGGTGCCCGCGAGCACATCCGCATGTTGCTTGTGGTGGCCCTGGAACGTGGTGGCGAGATTCAGCACGGCGCCCTTGAGCAGCCCGCTGCCGGCTCCTACACCGTATGCGGCGATTGCCTCTAGTTCGGCCGCAAGCGCGGTGTTCAGGATTGCCACATCAGAAGCCGGGTTCGCACCCTTCTCCGCCGCGGCGGCCAGTGCATCGCGGCCGGCGAGCAGTGCCACGGCGGCGCCCGAAAGCCCCATGCCCCCGACGCCGAGGAACGTACGGCGGGCGACGAGAACATTGCCGAATAGCCGAGTGTCAAGGAAAGACATGGGAATTTCTCCGTAGGAAGAGTGCACCTGTTAAATGCCTCGCCGAGCGGATTTGTTCCCAGGGGAACCGGATTTGAGGGCCGGGGCACTCACCCCTGAAGGTCAGCTCATCGAGCGGGAAAGGGACTCAATGCTCTCAATACTTGTTTGCCACTCGTATTTCCTGCGTTTCGACCAGAAGCAGGTGAAGCGCGCCAAGCCCTATCCGCCGCTTGCGACACTGCAGGTGGCAGCCATGTTGCGCAATGCCGGCCACGAAGTGTCGTTCTTCGACTCCATGCTTGCGGACGACCTCACCCGGTTCGAACGCCAGCTCGATGTCTTGCGCCCGCAGCTCGTGGTGTTCTACGAGGACAACTTCAATTTCCTGAGCAAGATGTGCCTGGGCCGCATGCGTGAAGCCTGCGCCGAAATGATCGGCCTGGCCCGCGCGCGCGGTGTACGCCTCATCGCCGGCGGGTCGGATGCATCAGACGCGCCTGGAAGTTATCTCGCCGCCGGCGCAGACGCGGTGTTGCACGGCGAAGGTCTCGGCGCTCTTGTCGCGCTCGTGGACCGGATCAATGGCGACATTCATCTGCCCGCACATGCGCTCGCGGCGGGACTGGCCGATGTGAGCGTCGCGGGAATCTCCGGGCCCGAACGTGGCCGCGCCGCAGGGCCACTGCCCGAACCCGCGCAGGCGTCCCTGCCCGCGTGGGATCTGGTCGACGTCGAGAAATACCGGCGCGTGTGGAAAAAGGCGCACGGCCATTTCAGCCTCAACATGGCGTCTTCACGGGGCTGTTCGTTCCGTTGCAACTGGTGCGCCAAGCCCATCTGGGGAAATCAGTATGTGCAGCGCTCGCCGCGCGAAACGGCGGCGGAAATGATCTACCTGCGCCGGCACTACCGTCCCGATCACATCTGGTTCGCCGACGACATCTTCGGATTCAAGGCCGCCTGGGTGAATGAATTCGCGGCCGCCCTGGCCGAAGGCGGAGGCGGCGTGCCATTCACCATCCAGTTGCGCGCCGACCTGGTCAGCGCACGCATGACCGAGGCGTTGCGCGCGGCCGGCTGCCGGGAAGTGTGGATTGGCGCGGAGAGCGGCAGCCAGAAGATTCTCGACGCCATGAACAAGGGCACGACCGTCGGTGAAACCCTCCAGGCGCGCAAGTTGTTAGGCGCCGCGGGTATCCGCGTCGGCCTCTTCCTGCAGCTCGGGTACCTCGGCGAAGGGCTCGACGACATCCTGGCCACGCGGAAGCTCGTGGACGAGGCGCGCCCGGATGACATCGGCGTCAGTGTCTCCTACCCGCTGCCGGGCACGAAGTTCTACGAGCAGGTCAAAGAACAGCTCGGCGACAAGCGTCACTGGCGCGAAAGCGACGATCTGGAAATGATGTTCGCCGGAACTTACACGTCGGACTTTTATCGGCAGTTGCGCAATCTCCTGCACGACCAGGTGAGTCACGCGGGCGATCGAACGCTGCAGCAGCGCTGGAGCGATCTCATCGAGCGTGAATACGAATACCGCCGCAACCGGCAACCGGAGTTTGGCGGCGGACTGAGTGTCGCGCATGCCTGACATCCTGCTCACTCACGGATATTTCCTCGCCGAAGACGAGAAAGAGCGGCAGATCATGAAGCCGTATCCGCCGCTCGGCCTGCTCTATCTATCCGCATTCCTCAAGGGCGCGGGGTTCTCGGTCGAAGTATTCGACAGCACGTTCGAAGAGTTCAGCGCGCTCGAAGCGAGAATGGCCGCCACGCCCGGCGGCGTGGTCGGCATCTATACCAACCTGATGACGCGACGCAACGTGCTGCGCATCATCCAGTCCGCCAGACAGCATCGCTGGACCGTGGTGCTCGGCGGCCCCGAAAGCGCCAACTACATCCCCGAGTATCTCGACGCCGGCGCCGACGTCATCGTCTCCGGCGAAGGCGAAATTACGCTGACGGAGTTATTGCGCACGCTGCCCCAGCAGGGTGTGCACCGCCTGCAGGGCGTACACGGCATCGCGTTTCGCGACGAGAGCGGCACGCTGGTGAGCACCCCCCCGCGCCTGCGCGTGCCTGACATCGACTCCCTGCCGTTTCCCGACCGCGAGGCGATCGACCACGGCCGCTACCTCAACGCGTGGAAAACCCATCATGGCGCCAGCAGCATCAATCTCATCACCGCGCGCGGTTGTGCGTACAAGTGCAACTGGTGCTCGCATGCCGTTTACGGGCATTCCCACCGGCGGCGCAGCCCGGCCAACGTGGCCGATGAAATGCAGTGGATCATCGATCGCTACGACCCCGACCAGGTCTGGTACGCCGACGACGTCTTCACCATCAGCCACCCCTGGCTCGCGAGCTACACCGCCGAGCTCAAGCGACGCGGAATTCACCGGCCGTTCGAAACGATCACGCGCGCCGATCGCCTGCAAAACCAGGGCGCGGCGGCGCTGCTGCGCGAGCTCGGCTGCTACCGGATCTGGATCGGGTCGGAAAGTGGCAGCCAGAAAATCCTCGATGCCATGCAACGCGGCGTAAAAGTGGACCAGGTGCGTCTCGCGTGCCGCCTCGCGCACGAGCAGGGCATCCAGGTCGGCATGTTCCTCATGTGGGGTTACGAGGGCGAAGAGATCGAGGACATCGCCGCCACCGTCGAACACGTGAAGCAAAGCAATCCCGATGTGTTCTTCACGACGGTGTCGTATCCGATCAAGGGCACGGGCTACTTCGACAAGGTTCGCGATCGCGTGGAGATGCCGATCCCCTGGGCCGAAGCGTCCGACCGCGACTACGTGATCGCCGGCCGTCGCGGCAAGGACTACTACCAGCTCGCCGATGTCTGGCTACGCAACGAAGTGGAAGCGTTCCGTCTCGAGAGCGCCGATCCCGCGCGCGCCGCGGAGTTATGGGGCCGCGCGCAACAGGCGCGCGAGTCGCTGCAAAGCTGGAAGGTTGCATGAGCAACCTGCATCCCGACCTGCCGCCGTTCGCCGTCGTCGAGGCCGCGTTACACAAGACCACGGCGTTCCTCGCGCGCGAGTTCAGCGCACCCTCGGAAGCCGCTCCCGATTGGAACGAATTCGAATGGGACGTGGCCAGTTCGGTCAGCGCGATGCAGGGAATTTCCGCACTTCTTGCGGGGCGCCTGAAGTGGGTTGGCCCGCCCGCGTGGCAATCCTTCCTGGCAGATCAGGCCCACCACACCCGTGTGCGGGACGAGCGGTTCGGCAAACTCCTCGCGACGCTGGAACGCGAAATGAATGCTGCCGGCATCCCCATCTTGCCGCTCAAGGGCTCGGCGCTGCGCGATCTGCAGGTCCACGCTCCGGGAGTTCGCCCGATGAGCGACATCGACCTGCTGGTCAGCCCGCGGGACGTCGGCGACAGCATCATGGTGTTGCGGAGAATCGGCTACGTGGCCAAGTTCTCGACGCATCGCCATCTGGTGCTCGCACCGCCGGACATGCGGATCCCGCAGTGCCTTGGCGAGCATTGCGACGCGCCATACAAGATCGAGCTGCACACGGCGATCGCCGAAGCACTGCCTTTCACGAAGGTGGACATCACCGACCGCATCCGCGCGCAGACTCAGCGGGCCGGCATCAACCGCTACCCCTCCGCGCAGGCACTGATGTGTCACCTGCTGCTGCATGCCGCGGGCAACATGCGCGCGAACGCGTTGCGCCTGATGCAATTGATCGACATCGCCATGCTCGCGCGGCGATTTGGCCCAGCCGACTGGCTGGCTCTCCTCGACACATCGCCACCCGCGCATGCCTGGTGGATGTATCCGCCCCTGGCGATGACCGCGCGTTATCTCCCCGGCGAAATTCCGCCGGCCGCATTGAACATGGCTTACGACATCTGCCCACGCCAGCTGCGCCGGAAGGCGGCGCGACACACGCTGGAGACCGTCTCCTGGTCGAATCTCCGCATCGCGGCGCTGCCGGGTTACGAGTGGTCACGCAATGCGCTCGAGCTGATGCGCTTCGCGCGCAGCCGCATCCTGCCGCGGCGTGAGTCAACCAATGAACTCGCCGACGCAGTCAATCATCAGCCTGACCTGCTGCGCATTCCGTGGTACCAGCAGTCGCAGGCGAATCGGATCGTGCGATGGCTGGTGTCCCGCCCCCCTCGCGTGCAGACGATAATGACGCTGCTCGCCGGCCAGACGCCGCGATGACGCTGCGCGACGACGAACCGCCCGTTTCCTGCGAGCCGTGGCGCTCGTCCTCCGCGCCCCGCCGCATCCTTGCCATGCGCTTCCAGGCGCTGGGCGACACCATCATCACGCTCCCCTATCTACTGAGCCTGAAGCGGCGCTTCCCGGAGGCGAGGCTGCATTTCCTCACACGCAAGGAAGTCTGCCAGGTGCCCGCGGCGGTGGACCTGTTCGACCGCGTCATCGCGCTCGGCGGAGGCCGCAATCTCAAGCTGCAGTTGTTGAGCGCCGCCTGGTGGATGCCCTGGCTGCTCGCGCAGCGTTACGACCTCGTGCTCGACCTGCAGAACCACCGCATCAGCCGCTGGATCCGCAAGTTGATCGCGCCGCGCGCGTGGGCCGAGTTCGACTGCTATTCGCCGCGCTCGGCCGGCGAGCG